>NZ_JBIFXS010000015.1:0-60380 GCF_043558645.1 Mariniflexile sp. HNIBRBA6329
CTTCATTGAAATATGAAGGGTTTTTTGTTTTTGTACCTTTCGAAATCGCAGCTCCTTTTGGCAAACCTGGTTTTTGGACCTTGGCACCGAACCGGCAGCTGCGCGCAAGAGCGATAGCAGTGGCATCGGATCAAGAGCAATTGTTGTGTTTAAGCAAAAATTGTTGTTAATCTAAAAAGGAAGAATTCTATGTTCCTAACCCCTCTAACTGAGCTCTAAAGGCTTTAATTTTGGCATTAAAGGATTTTGCAGCTGCGTTTGTGCTTCTGTTAATGAAATAGTTTAGTATGGATCTATAATTAATTGCTATAGTATTGGCGATGGTATTAAAGGCCCTGAAGCCTGTATTTTCGACATCTTTGTACCAATGTGCTAATTTTGTATAAGCTACTTGTATTGTGTTAGCTGTATTAAATATGTTTCTGAGTCCTTGGGCTAAATCAAAAGCGGTTTTAACATCAGGGTATTGATTGAATAGTATCTTGCTTCTAATATGTTGGTTTTCTGTCCAATTTGAGGGTACTTTGTATAATAAATACCTACTTCTGGCCTGTAATTGTTTTCTAGTGTCCCCATTGCTGAATTCTTTTGGTGTGAAAGTTTTGTTCTCTAGTCTTGCTTTTTTTATCTGCTCATTCTCCAAATCTATAGCATCCCATCTGTGTTTTATTCTAATGTCCTGAAGCGCTTCTAGAGCTAATTTCTGTACATGGAACCTATCGGTTACCTGGATAGCTTTCGGAAAGCATTTTTTGGCTATGGTTTTCATGGAGTTGGCCATGTCCAAGGTGATTTCCTTGACGTTGTCTCTTTCCTTGGGCGATATTTTTAAAAGTTGTTCTATGATGGGCTCCGCTTTGGTCCCCGAGAATATGGCTACTATAGAACGCTTCCTGCCCTTTGCGTTTTTGTTGGTGATTATGGTGTAGAGCTCTCCCTTGGAAAGAGCTGTTTCATCAATGGATAGATAAGGTTCAATATTCTCAGGGAAAACAAGCCATTGTTTGGCATGTGGTTTTTGGTCCCAATCTTTAAACCCACTGAGATAGTCTCGGTACTGTCTACTGAGTTTTTTACCGTCAACGTTATAAAACCCACCTATGGTATGGCAATCGAAGGCTTTAGTATTGACTAATTTCTTTTAAAAAAGCAGCGAACTCGGTTGTCATTCGTGTTCCCTGTGCAACTAAGCTCCAATCTCTTTGTACAACTTGCTTGGTGGTTTTATCAAGCCACCTTCGTCGCTTTACATTTAAATAGGCCGTATTTCCTCTAAGTGGAAAATCTTGGATTGTTACCTGCTTATGAAAACCATGGACGGTTAAAACACGAGAAGCTTCTTCTTTAGGCATAACATTGCGCTCTTCAAAATAAAGATGCATGACTTCTCCGTTTTTGGTAGTGTTAACTAAATCAAAGTGGTTGATTAGGAATTCTGGTAAGATAAGTTTTAGTAGGTCTACATAATTGTCCAAAAGATCTTTTTGAGTACAAAAATCGAAATCTTATTTCAATTCACACACAACTTTTGAGATTGATCCTTTATAAGTTGAAATAAGAATAAGCCCAATACATAAGTAAAAACTGCAAAGGAATTCTTGAAATAAGTACCCATTTTGGTAATCCTGCTGAAGCTTTTTTACTGGAAAGCATATAAAAATGCACCAATAGAAACACTAAAAGCATGAGTATGATAAAAATAATGGCTATGTTCTTAACCGAAGGAATACATACCATAATACCCAAAAGTACTTCGGCAACACCACTTAAATACACCAATAATGTATGCTTAGGTATATAATAAGGCATAATGCGTGTATAAAGTTTAGGTTTTATAAAGTGATTGGTTCCTGCAACAATGTAAAGAGCCGCCATTGCGTATAAATGCCAAGGATAGTCCATATTAAAATTTAATTTTTTCTAAATTAGCATAATTAGAAGTGGATATGAAATATAATATAATGTTTTTATTTGTGTTTTTTTGTTTTGGAATGTTCGCGCAATTACCAGAGGGGTTTGTGTATGTAAAAACCATCATTCCAGATTTAGAGGTAGAATTAAAGTATCATACAGAAAACAATTTTGTAGGTAAACGTGTAGATGGTTATCAATCGAATAAACTTATATTAACTAAAGAATCTGCTTTGGCTTTAAAAAAAGTTCAAAAAACATTGTTAGATAAAAACTTATGTTTAAAAGTGTATGATGGTTACAGGCCGCAACGCGCCGTAAACCATTTTATGGCTTGGGCACAAGATTTGAACGACACCATTAACAAAGCATATTATTATCCTGATGTTGATAAATTGAACTTGTTTGCTGAAGATTACATTGCTACAAGGTCTGGACATAGCAAAGGCAGTACCGTAGATGTTACCATTATAGACGGTAATACCGGTGAAGCGTTGGATATGGGCAGTACCTATGATTTTTTTGGAAAAGCATCTTGGACCGATTATAATAACATTACGGATACCCAAAAAGTTAATAGAAAACTATTGTTGGAAGTGATGACCAAGCATGGTTTCGTGAATTTTTATAAAGAATGGTGGCACTATACATTGAAAAATGAACCATTCCCAAATACTTATTTCGATTTCCCTGTGAAGTAGAATGAAGAGTGTATTATGTTTTAGTTGTCAGGTTGAGCGCGTCGAAACCTATATTGATTATTGGCAAGCTAAAAATATTTCGACCAGATCAATATAATTACAGCTACACTTTTTATATAGCCTCTTTCTTTTCTAATTCTTCTCGCATTTGTTTGATGGTTAACGTGCTTCCATCATGGCTCCATCCTGGAGGCCCAAAGGCATACATGAATTTGTGATATAAATTCGTACTCTTCTTCATGTCGTTCCAAATATCTTTATATTCATGGGTTAAAATTACTAACGGATTATAAGAATTTGGTGGTTTTGTAACGCCATATTCAATATCTATATCATCATCAAGCTCTTTCCAGGTGCCAAATATCTTATCGAACATATTTAAAAATCCGCCATGATTCTTATCCATATATTCTAAATTTTTAGCATGGTGTACTTGGTGCATGGTGTGTGTATTGAAAACTTTTTCAATAATACCCATTTTGGGAACGTAAGTGGAATGTAACTGAAATTGCCAAAGCGCCTCAATACCTAAACAGACAATAACCATTTCCGGTGGAAAACCAATGGCGGGTATCCACATATAAAAAAACGGTTTGTATAATATGGTAAACCAACCGTTTCTTACGGCGGTTCCTAAGTTGAAATTATCGGAAGAATGGTGTACAATATGGGCTGCCCATAAAAAACGCACCATATGGTTTTGCCTATGAAACCAATAATAACTAAAATCGTCTAAAAATTGGCAAGCAATCCAGACATACCAAGCATATCCAAACGATTCGTACCCCAAAATATTAGTGCGAACGCCATCTATCAAGGGGTTGCATACCTCATAAATATAATTGAAAATAATAATGGCAGAAATAGTTTTAACCAAAGGCGCTAAAATTACCGAGCCTATGCCCATAGTTAGGCTAGAGCCTAAATCTTTCCACTTATAAAGGTCTTTGTGGTCGTGGGTTTTGCTGTAAGTAAGTTCTAATAAAATAAGACCTAGAAAACAGGGGATGCCATACACTAACGGATTCGTAAAATTCATTTATTTATAAATTTTAGAAGCGTTGGAAGGGAAAATAGAATTTTGATAATGTATTTATTTTTGGTAAAGGTACTTATTAAATAACGCAATTCCGAACGTTTTAGTACCAGCGTTTCTTTTTCTTTTTAGAAGCTTCACTTTTACGTCCTTTTTTATGTTTGCTTTTTCCAGGCGTTCGGTGAATTTCTTTTTTAGCTTTCGGGTCTAACGGATAGGGGTGGTCTTCAATAACATCCAATTGCAATTGGATAAGTTGTTGAATGGTTTGTACATAGGTTTTTTCATCGGCAGAACAAAACGAATAGGCCGTTCCCAATTTTCCAGCTCTGGCAGTTCTACCAATACGGTGCACATAGGTTTCGGGTACGTTGGGTAAATCGAAATTAACCACCGCATCCAATTCATTAATATCAATACCACGTGCCGCAACATCGGTAGCAATTAAAATATTCACATTATTGCTTTTGAAGTTTTTTAAAGCTTCTTCCCTTAAATTCTGGCTTTTATCGCCATGTAAACTATCTACTTTATAACCGTTTTTCTTTAGGCTCTGTTCCAGTTTTTCTACACCAAATTTGGTGCGTCTAAAAATAAGGATACTGCCTTTAATGGTGTTTCTTAGCAAGTGCAAACACAATTCAATTTTATTGCGTTTCGGTACATAATACAATACCTGATTCACGTTTTTTGAAGTAGACGAATTTTGCGCAACCTCCACACGTTCCGGTTCATTCAAAATCGTATTTGCCAGTTGTTCTACTTTAAAAGGAATGGTTGCCGAAAACAATAAAATATTCTTTTCATGCATGCAAAGGCGTTCAATTTTCTTCACATCATCAATAAAACCCATGTCCAGCATCAAATCGGCTTCATCTAAAACCAAGGTTTCAATATAATCGAGGTTTACAACATCTTGTTTGTGTAAATCGAGCAAACGCCCTGGGGTGGCAATTAAAATATCAACCCCTTTTCTAATAACATCTATTTGAGGCTCAATAGAAGCACCACCAAAAACAACCGTCGTTCTTAAATTGGTGTAGGTGCTGTATTTTTTAAAATTTTCATCTATTTGAATGGCTAATTCACGAGTCGGACTTACTATCAGCGCTCTAATTTTTTTGCCTTTTTTGGTTGCATCTTGCTTATCGAATAACATTTGTAAAATAGGCAATGCAAAAGCAGCGGTTTTACCGGTACCAGTTTGGGCAGACACAATCACGTCTTTTTTTGCTAAAACTAAAGGAATGGTTTTTTCTTGTACCAAGGTTGGGTTGTCGTAACCTGCCTCGGCAACGGCTCTTAAAATAGGTCTGTTAAGTTGTAAGTCTTTAAATGACATGAAATATAATTTGCTACAAAGATAACTTAAAAGTTTTGGAATAAATTATTAAGAATGAAACAGAAAAAGGCTTCTATTCTAAACAGTTTGAAAAGTATAAAACCTAAATTTATATTAATTTGAAATAATTATTTTTTTTATACTATTTCCGTTTTCATGGTTAATCACTAAAAAATATAAACCTGCTTTTAAATTATTTCTATTAATTTCTAATTCGTGTATTCCTGCGCTTTTAAAATCTTCAAATAGGTTAGCTACTTCTTCTCCTAAAACATTTAGTATTTTAATAGACAATTTTGAGGATTTTTGTAATTGATATTTTAGTAGGCTAGATGATACTAAAGGATTTGGGGAAATTTGAGTTGTTAAAATAGCTTTATGTATGTTTTTAACTCCCAAAGCAGGTTCTATTACCATGAAATCTTCAGGATTAAGGGCTTCATTAGTAACTTTTACAGCTCTAATAGCTCCTTTAAACCATGATACTTGATTGAGTCGCATGCCTAATGATGTTTGTCCTGAATTCACAACTTGATACACAACATCACTTTCTAACTCTTTGTCTCCGTTAACATAATGTTTCATCATACCATCTTTATAAATTAAAGCAGCATGCGTCCATGTATTTAAATCATGAACAAACGAATAATCTAATAATGTTTTACTAGAACTCCCCGATTTTATAAATGTATCAAGGCTCCAATTGGCATTACTGTTATTACGTAATTCTATTAAAATTCTGTTATTGTCGTCTTGTTGAAAATGAAGAAATCGTTGTTCAGTACCACCATCAGAATAGGGTTTGAAAATAATTTCAACAGTAAAAGCTGAAACACCAGCCATGGGGTTGTTGTTTATAATGAGTCCATCGTCAATTCCGTCAAATTCAACAGCATTACCTAAATCAGTATCAATTATTTGTGGATTTCCAATAACCTGTACATTGTTTCCACCTATTTGCGATAGACTATTAATATCCCAATGTACAGAAGTAGTTTGAGCATTTAAAAAAGGAGACCATATAGTTAATAAAATAACCAAAAGTGATTTAAAAAAAAGTCTGTTAAGTTGTAAGTCTTTAAATGACATGTCGTATGATTTGCTGTAAAGATACATAAAAGTTAATCGTGTAATTTTAACACTTTTAGTGTAATTCCAAAATTTATTAAGTACTTTTTGTTTTATGGAAATTAGATATCAATTAGTTGCAGAACGTCACACTGCGCTTGTTGCAGCACCTTTTTTTTAAGTCTTCGACAAGCTCAGACTGACCACGAATACGCATTTGGCAAAGAAAAAATAAATACAAACAAAGGGTTCGTTTTGGACCTAACATTTTCTAATTTTACAATCAAATAATAAGAAGCGCAATTACCTATGGTACAATACAACCCCAAAGATTGGATTACCTTTATTTTTAGATTTCACAAGTCGGATACATTTAGGAAACTTTTTCCTATGATGATATTTATCGGCATTTATACCTACGGCGT
This sequence comes from Mariniflexile sp. HNIBRBA6329, assembly GCF_043558645.1. Lineage (NCBI taxonomy): Bacteria > Pseudomonadati > Bacteroidota > Flavobacteriia > Flavobacteriales > Flavobacteriaceae > Mariniflexile > Mariniflexile sp. HNIBRBA6329. The sequence goes on from NZ_JBIFXS010000015.1 coordinate 6,484, forward strand.
TGGCTATTTGGAACTTGAATACTGGAAACTTTCAGAAAAAAACCATTTATCAAACATAACGGTCATGCATGGTATGTTGGGGTTTGTAATCTCATTATTGTTGGTTTTTAGAACCAATACCGCTTACGACCGATGGTGGGAAGGCAGAAAACTATGGGGCGCTTTGGTAAACAACAGCCGAAATTTAGCCATAAAACTGCATGTTATTTTAAAAGATGAACACGATAGAACCTATTTTGAAAAGTTAATACCAAGTTATGCTTCCATTTTGGTGAAACATTTAACCAATAAAGAAACCAGTTTGCAACTTTTTGATGATGTCCATTTACAGATAGACAAACACAAGCACCACCCAAACCAAGTGGCTAAAATGATTTTCCAAAAGGTGAACGATTTGTACGAACAGAAAAAAATTACGGGCGACCAGCTTATTATTTTAAATGCCGAAATACAATCTTTTACCGATATTTGTGGGGCTTGCGAACGTATTAAAAACACACCCATTCCGTATTCGTACAGTGCGTTTATTAAAAAATTCATCTTTTTTTACATCATGACCCTGCCTTTTGGCTACGTGTTTAGCTTAGGCTATTATGCCGTACCCGTGGTGGTTTTTGTTTTTTATGTATTGGCAAGTTTAGAATTGATTGCCGAAGAAATTGAAGACCCTTTTGGTTTTGATGCCAACGATTTGCCTATTGAAAAAATAGCAGCAAATATTAAAAAGCATGTGGAGGAGGTGTTTTAGTAATACTTGATAATTTAAAATTATAAATCTTTTAATGATTATACTTATAATATGGGAGAAAGATAATTGAAAATGATTTAGTATTTCTCTAAGTGAAAAGATATGAGATCTTACAAGATCAGTATTATAAGTGTTTTATACTTCTCTGAAAGGTATTTGTGATTTTTCTATTTGTAAATCAATATTTTTAGAATACATAAATTTTACTAAACCTGAAATATGAAGATCTGATCCTTGTGGATGTACCATTATAGTCTTTAAATCATTTTTTAAATCTAATTGTAACTTAACATATTCCACAATTACGCCATTGTTACTTAACCTAAAAAAGACTTTAGAATCACTCGTTTTTGGTTTGGCTACTAATATCCTTACTTCTTCTTCTCTGGCATATGCAGAATGTTTAAAGGATAAACGAAAATTAATAAGCCCATTATTAAACCTCTTTTCTAATTCTTCGTCTAGTTTTATTTCTTTAGATTTATTAGATTTTGTTTTTAATATATCTTTTTTAAAAGATTTAATAAATTTTTTTAAAGTCTGGTATTGTTCATCTATATCATAAACTAAATTTATTATAAAAATAGGACCTAATTTATTTTCATTTCTTTTGATAATTGATTCATAGTTTAAACCGAGATTATATCCATTTCCTTTAGAGTAATAATTCCACATTGAAAGAGAGTCATTATTTTTGCTTAAAGACATAATATAGTATTCATGGAAATCATAAGTTATTCCATGAAATGACTCATTGTAAAGAGTGTTATATATTTCCTGACAGTCAGGACTATTATTAAATAATTTTTTCACGACATCATCGAAGTACTTATGTTCTGTAGGGTCATTTAAGAAGGTTATTTCGCTACAATAAATTTCAGAAGAATTTATAATGCCATAAAGTCCTAGACCACTAGTATAATGATATAATATGTTGTTATTCATCATTTTTTAATATTATAAAATGGTGTTTAAAATTTATTCACAAACGAATTTAACAAAAAATCTTACAAAAATGATGTTTTAGGTTATAAAACCAACAACCCATTATCTCTTAAAACATTCATAGGTTTAGAAAACCAAAACAGTTCAAAATCTTCAAATTGGGTTTCAAAATCTTTTTTTAATTCTGAAAACGAGGGAAGGTGGTTGTTGTTAATGTTTAAAGCGTTTAATTGGTTTAAAAACCAGCTGCCTTTATCTTTATCTAAAGTAATATCAAACGCATTGGTAGTGGTATGAAAGGTGAGTTTTAGTGAATAAAACGTGTTGCCTTTTTTCGATTTAGATTGTTCGGTTACCAAAGGTTTGGTGCCCAACCACATAATTTTTGCGGTGGGTTTTATGTTGAAATTGGTTTCGGTTTCTAAACACTGGTAGATAAAATCGGGCTTGATTGTGGTTTTTGGTATTTTAAAATCGAACCAATCCTGTAACGGCATATCGAAGCCAATACCGTGCATAAAATTGAAAAGCGATTTTTTTAACCCGAAACTAAATTGGCTGTGGTCTATACCTGTGGTATCGGTAAAGTCCACATCGTTATTGGCAAAGGTGATGGCTTTTGTGTTGGGGATGATGTGGTAATCAGCCGGATTTAACCCTATAGGGCTATGAGCCGTTAATGCAAACTGGTGCCAAAACCCCGATTGCAACACGCCAATTTCGAATAACTGACGCACCATTTCCAAACTATCCACCGTTTCTTGTACGGTTTGCGTGGGGTAGCCATACATTAAATAGGCATGCACCATCATGTTGGCTTCGGTAAAATTGCGGGTTACTTGCGCCACTTGTGCTACGGTAACGCCTTTATCTATGAGTTTTAATAAGCGGTCCGAAGCCACTTCCAAACCACCAGAAACCGCAATGCAACCAGATGCTTTTAGCAGTAAACATAAATCTTTTGTGAAGTTTTTTTCAAATCGGATGTTTGTCCACCAAGTAACGGTCAATTTCCGTTTGATGATTTCCAGAGCCAAGGCTTTCATAAGGGCAGGAGGTGCTGCTTCATCTACAAAATGGAAGCCAGTTTCACCGGTTTGCTCCATCAATTGTTCCATACGGTCTACCAATAATTTGGCAGCAATGGGTTCGTAAATTTTAATGTAGTCTAGAGAAATATCGCAAAAGGTGCATTTTCCCCAATAGCAACCGTGTGCCATGGTGAGTTTGTTCCAGCGGCCATCGCTCCATAAACTGTGCATGGGGTTGGCAATTTCTATAACCGAAATGTAGTCTTTCAGCAATAAATCGGAATAATCGGGTGTGCCAATATCTGCTTGTTTATAATCTGGTTTGGTGCTGTTGTTTTTGTAAACTACGGTACCGTTTTCTAAAATAAAAGTACGCTTATATTCGTTGGAATGATTGTGATTTCGTTCTTTTTGATCGTCTTCGACAAGCTCAGACTGACAGACGTGTTCATATAATAATTCTATGGGTAGTTCGCCATCATCTAAGGTTATAAAATCGAAAAATTCGAAAACTCGAACGTCTGTTACCGAGCGTAATTCGGTGTTTGGGAAACCGCCACCCATCGCTACTTTTATGTTTGGGTAGTTGGTTTTTATGTGTTGGGCACAACGGAAAGCACTGTATAAATTCCCTGGAAAGGGAACTGAAAAACAAACCAATTTGGGTTGGATGCTTTTTAGTTTGTCATCTAGGATTTTTAAGGTGATATCGTCTATAAAAGTGGGCTCGTCTTGTAAATGTATATAGAGTTCATCAAACGAATTGGCGCTTTGCCCCAAACGTTCGGCATAACGACTGAAACCAAAACTGGGGTCGATGCATTCGATGATGAAATCGGATAAATCTTCCAAATACAAGGTAGCCAAATGTTTTGCTTTGTCTTGCATGCCCATAGAACCAAACGCCCAATCTAAATCGTCTAACTGATTGAAACGGGAAGCTCGGGGTAAAAAATTATCGGTGCAAATTTGTCTGGCAAGCGTTGGTTTTTTGCCTTGTAGAAAGGCTATAATATCCTCTAAAGGTTGTAAATAGGCATGTTTTAAAGCGTAAATGCGTTGGCAATTTTCCGATTGGATGCTGTTGTTTTCAAAAGCAATATCGAATAGGTCTTGAAAGGTGTCTTTTTTGAAAAGTTCTAAAATGACTTCAATTCCCAAATCAGATTGAAACGCAGAGATATTTTTGGTATTTAAAAAACCTTTTAGGTATGCCGTTGCAGGATACGGTGTGTTTAATTGCGTAAATGGTGGCGTAATGAGTAAAAGGTCTTTCAAAGTGTGGTATTAAAATATATGGCAAATATAATTGAAAACTTGCACTTGTTACATAGTTGCAAAGTTTCAAAGCTACAAAGCTCAAAGCTCAAAGCTCAAAGTTCCAAAGTTCCAAAGTTCCAAAGTTAAAAGTAAAAACTTCTGGAATTACCGGTTAGGTTGAAACTGTTTTTTAGTTTTCTAACTTCTAACTTCTAACTTCTAACTTCTAACTTCTAACTTCTAACTTCTAACTTCTAACTTCTAACTTCTAACTCCTAATCGTTCTCTCGTTATTTAAAATTTCAGCAACCGCTTGTAAGTATGCTTTTTGATTGCCTGCTTTTTTGATTTTTTTATAGGTTTTTTGCGGATTGGAAAACGACTGGGAAAAGTATTCCCAGAAGCCCAACATTTTCATTTTGATGGGGGTTGGTCCAGAAAGTGCCGCATCGTATTGTTGGTAGATGGTATCGTGAAATTCGCTAAAAATTTGCCAGCGGTTTGCGGGATATTCTGTGGTATTGTTTTTAATCATACTGGGTAAAAACGGGTCTGCTATGAGTCCGCGACCAATCATAAAATGATCGATGCTTGGGAAACGCTCCTGCATTTCTTTAAACTTAGCTACCGTAGTGATATCACCATTATAATAGAGTTTGTGTTTGGTATTTTCTACACATTTTTGAAAAGCTTCCAGATTAACACCGCCTTTGTAAAGTTGCTTGCCAATGCGTGCATGTATGGCGATGTTTTTAAGCGGATAGGTATCTAGAATGGGGAATACATCTAGGATTTCTTCAGGATTTTCGTAACCCATGCGCATTTTCATGGACACAATCACGTCGGTTTCGTTGTGTGCGCGTTCTAAAATGTGGTTTATTTTTTCGGGGTTGCAAATAAGTCCGGAACCCATGCCTTGTTTGGTAACCATGGGGTAAGGACAGCCTAAATTCCAGTTAAGTTCTTTATAGCCCAATTGCTGAATATACTTTACGACGAACAGAAACTCGTTGGCATCATTCGTCATGACTTGCGGAATAACTTCTAAGGTAGTATTGTTTTCAGGGTTTAAATCACGTTGATACGACGATTTTATTATCATTTTACCATCTAACCGAATGTAGGGTGCGTAAAAGGTATCGATGCCACCAAAAAAATGATGGAAGGCATTGCGAAACCTAAAATCGGTAAAACCCTGCAACGGGGAAGAAAGTAATGTGATGGCCATTTAAAAATTGTGTTGTGCAAATATACTTTAAAAGCAAAGCACTTTATAGAATTTTAATTGGTATGAATTACTTGATGTATTCACGCATTTTGTCCCTTTTATACTGCGGAAGTGCTTCAATATTTATAGCCAATTTTAAGTGGTCTTGATTTCTGTTTTCAGAAAAAAGCAATTTATGGAATTGCGCTGTGGTTAAGCTGCTTTTTGCTTTTTCAATAAGTTGGAAATGGTCGCCTGTTTTTACGAAGCCTTCTTCTAAAATACGAACGTACGTACCGGGGCAACCGTGTTTAACAAATTGTTTTAAAACTCTTTGCGTGCCGAATTTTACCCCAAATTTATAACAAGGTTCTCGTGGTTGGGTTATTTGTACCAATGCCGAACCTAGTTTGTAAATATCACCAATATGAATTTGGGTTTCATCTAAATCTTTTATGGTTAGGTTTTCGCCAAACATGCCCCAATTCCAATCTAAATTCGGGTATAGGTTTTTCCAGTATGCATAATGGTTTTCTGAAAACAAATAACATGCTTTAAACTCGCCACCGTGATTTTCTCTATCGGATACTTCATCACCCTTAACGGTTTCTTTACCTAAATAAATGGGTTGGTTTGTGGGCGTTTTGTAGATGCCTGTAATAACTGCTTCGCCATCAAAAATAATGGTGGTAGGTTTAGCTATGTTGGTGGATATGATTTGCATGGTTTAAAAATAATAAAAAACCACTCTGTTTGTACAAAGTGGTTTCGTATAAAATATTAAAAGTAAGTTTTAATTAACTGATAAAAGTTCCACATCAAAAATTAATACAGAACCACCAGGAATGGTATAATAATCGGCATTTCCATAACCTAAATGAGCAGGCACTAACAACATACCACTGCCACCTTCTTTAAAATAAGTCATACCTTCGGTCCATCCTTTTATAACCTGCTTCAGGTTTGTTGTATAACCTTCAGTATTTTCATCAAACACATTACCATTTAGGAAATAGCCTTTATATGCAATGGTTACATTACTAGTGGCGGTAGGTTGTGCGCCTGTGCCGGGAGTATCGATAACATAATACAAACCCGAGCTGCTTTTTTGGGCTGTTAAATTGTTTGCAGCAATATACGCTTGAATTTGTTCATCGTTTTTAGCCACATAATCTACCGTTTCATCTTTGTTACATGCTGTAAATAGGACTAAAGCAACGGCTAGTAATAAAATGTTTTTCATATTTTTTTCAGCAAATATAATTTAATCAATTAGTCAAAAGTATATTAATCCACCTTTTTAAAGCTAAGTGTTTTGTTTCCGTTGCTATCAAAGAAATATAAATTTAGGTTGTCTCTTTGGTAGCTTGCTACGTTGTTTAAAGCTTCATTGTATTTATCGGGAATATTCATATCAAAACACATTTTTCTGGTTGAAGCTATGGCGTCAAACATTATGTTTTTTGAATTTATCTCTTTAATATCGCCTGTGTAATTATTGCACCCGTCATTACCAAATACTCTCATTTCTGTAAGGTTTATTTCTAAACTTGGGGCTTTTTCTGTTGAAGTAATGGCTTCTTCATTCATATGTGTCACTACCCAAATATCATGTAGTGCTATTTTTGTGTCCTGTTTTTTTTCAATAACTTCAATAAGTTTATACGAGATGGATGAAGCATCAGCAGGCGTATTTTTTTGTTTTTTAGGGGTTTCTGAAACTTTAATTTTTTGATAGTAACCGGGTTCAAAAGTAAATCCGTCTATAGGGGCATAAAAATAAGTCCATTGTGCTTGTTCTAAATCCTCCCCTTTAAAAACTTGTAGGCATAGTGTTTTTCCTGCACCTGAATCACAATTTTTTTTGGTACTATTTACCCAATACGTATTCGATTTTGTAGATGAACATGAAGTGTTTAAAATAGCTAAAAGTATGATAGCAATAATTGGTTTTAAAATTGACATAGATTATTTTTTAATATTGATTTCTTTTTTGCATTTCAAAGGTCTTGCCAATTTTATAGTTTTTAAGTTAAAGAAATGTTATTATATGTATTTGAGATTTAGTCCATAAAAAAACCACTTTATTTTTTACAAAGTGGTTTTGTGTTTGTAGTATTTAGATGTTCCCTTAAGCAATTAAAATATAACTGGTTAGATTACTTATTCCTTTTTAAAGCAGTTAACTCAGCAATTTTGCAAATAACCTCGGTAGCTTTTATCATGCTTTCAACCGGAACATACTCGTAACGCCCATGAAAGTTATGTCCGCCAGCAAATATATTGGGGCATGGTAGACCCTTATAACTTAATTGCGAGCCGTCAGTACCACCACGAATGGGTTTTATAATAGGCTCAATATCCAATTGTTTCATGGCTTCTTCGGCAATATCTACAATGTGCATAACGGGTTCTATTTTCTCTTTCATGTTGAAATATTGGTCTTTTATATCTACACTAATAACGTCCCAACCGTATTGTTCGTTTAGCTCATTGGTTAATTTGTTCATAACGGCTTTACGGGCTTCAAAATGTCCTAAATCGTGGTCGCGAATAATATATTCCAAAACAGTTTCTTCTACTTCACCTTTTATGGATGATAAATGAAAAAAGCCTTGGTATCCATCGGTATGCTCAGGAGTTTCCATACGAGGTAACGAGTTTACAAACTCTTGGGCGATGTACATGGAGTTTATCATTTTGCCCTTCGCATAGCCAGGATGCACAATTTTACCTTTCACTTTTACAACCGCACCGGCAGCGTTAAAATTTTCGTATTCCAGTTCGCCTATTTGGCTACCGTCCATGGTATATGCCCAATCGGCTCCAAATTTTTCAACATCAAATTTATGAGCGCCTCTACCAATTTCTTCATCAGGTGTGAATCCAACTTTAATGGTGCCATGTTTAATTTCGGGATGATTAATTAAATACTCCATAGCTGACACAATTTCGGTAATGCCCGCTTTATCATCGGCACCCAAAAGGGTAGTGCCATCGGTAGTGATTAATGTTTGCCCTTTGTATTGGTGTAAATCTTCAAAATAATCGGGAGATAATACAATATTTTCGGCTTCATTTAAAAGAATATCCTTTCCGTTGTAATTTTCAATAATTTGAGGTTTTACGTTGGCACCGGTAAAATCGGGAGAAGTGTCAAAATGTGAAATAAATCCAATAGTAGGTGTTTCATGACTTACATTACTTGGTAAGGTTGCCATAATATAAGCGTTTTCGTCTATGCTAACATCTTGCATGCCAATAGCTTTTAATTCGTCGGTAAGTTTATTGGCTAAATCCCATTGTTTAGCGGTACTGGGGGTGGTGTTTGATGTTGGGTCCGATTCAGTATCAATAGTAACGTAACTTATAAAGCGTTTAATGATGTGTTCTTTTGATATCATTTGAAATGAATTTTAGAGTTTTAAGGTGAAATTTTTTAGAGTTTGAATACAATAATCAAAAAACCTTTTAAAGTTTAAAAGTACGATTATTAATTTTTTTGGCTTTTGAATAGCCTCATTTTTTATTTACAATTTTTAGAATTACTTTTGCATAAATAATACAGATGTACAAACTATTACTTCGCCCGTTATTTTTCTCGTTCGACCCAGAAAAAATTCATCATTTTACATTTTCATTGATAAAAATCACTTCTAAAATTCCAGGTTTTACCAACATTTTTAGAAGTTTATATGTGATTGACGATAAACGATTGGAACGAAATTTATTCGGACTAACTTTTAAAAACCCCGTTGGACTTGCAGCAGGATTTGATAAAAACGCGGTATTGTACAATGAATTGGCAAATTTTGGTTTTGGTTTTATTGAAATAGGCACCGTAACCCCTAAAGCACAAGCGGGAAACCCTAAAAAGCGCTTGTTCCGTTTGAAAGATGACCAAGGAATTATAAACCGTATGGGTTTTAATAATGAAGGTTTAGAAGCTGCTATTTCTCAATTAAAAAACAATAAAGGTAAATTGATTATAGGAGGAAATATTGGGAAAAACACCCAAACAAAACCCGAAGATTACACAAGAGATTATCTGGAATGTTTTAATGCATTACATTCGTATGTTGATTATTTTGTGCTGAATGTGAGTTGTCCAAATGTAGGAAGTCATGCCAAACTTAACGATAAAGAATATTTAGAAGAGTTGATTGGTGCGGTACAACAAGCAAACAACAATTTTGAAAAACAAAAGCCGATTCTTTTAAAAATCGCACCAGATTTGAATAACAACCAGTTAGATGAAATTATAGAATTGGTGGCTACTACCAAATTAGATGGGGTTATTGCAAGCAATACATCTACCGATAGAACAGATTTGAAAGCATCTACGGAACAATTGGAAGCTATTGGAAATGGAGGCTTAAGCGGTCAGCCCATAAAGGATAAAAGCACCCGTGTTATTAAATATTTAGCCGATAAAAGCAATAAAGCCTTCCCGATAATTGGAGTTGGAGGTATTCATTCTGCCGAAGATGCTTTAGAAAAAATAAACGCAGGAGCCGATTTGCTACAAATTTATACGGGCTTTATCTACGAAGGTCCGAGTTTGATAAAAGCTATTAACAAAGCGATTCTTAAAGAATCGTAAATTGCTACTCTTGATTGTTTTAAATGTGAATTTCGAAAAAGCATTTTTTAATGTAAACCTAATCAATACTTTAAAAGAATAAAAAACTGTGAGATTTGTTAACTATTTGACAATAAACTTAATGGTTTTGTTCCTGCCGTCTATAGAATTCAATTTTAATAGATACATCCCTTTGTTTAAACCAGTTAAGTTTATTTCTATTGAAGGCGAATTTTGGTTTGAAGACATGTCTTTTACCAAGTGCCCTAAAACATTATAGATATGAATCGATTTTAAGTTAATGTTTTGAAGATTGGAAACTGTAACCTGTTCTTTAGCAGGGTTTGGATATATTTTAATATTGTCAATAGGGTTATTGCTTAAGGTACTTAAGGTTGAGGAATTATATGTGAATGTTATGGTGCCCATTTTGTTGCCATTTATTGGGGCGTTTGTAATTTTAAAAACACCTACTCTAGGATTGCTAACTGCATTAGCTGAAGCGTAATCGGTACCATCATCAGTACCAGCATCATAAGCAAAAACATCAAGGGTAAAGGTGTCTTTCCAACCATTGTTTATACTATTGTTTCCAGATCTTAAATTGATGCTGTTCACGCCAATAAACCAATCAGGACTTGGAGCGACCATAGATACCAAGGTTATTAAAGGAAAGTTCTCGCTTACCTGTAAATTATTAATGGTAAAGGTACCTATAGCAGAACCAATTCCGCCAGCATTTATCCATTGGTCTGCTTTACTGTTAGAAATGGCTGTGTTTACCTCACTCATAAAGTTGGTGTTGTTTCCTAATTCGGCAACATCTTTAATACCATCTGTGTTAGGGGAGACTACTCCTAGTTCGAAAAACTCATTTTCTGTATTATGAGTAGCACCAACAAGTGCTGACCAATGTGCATTTCCAGGAATCGAAGTATGGTCGGTTTCGTTCCAAATAGTTGTTAAAGATATGTTGTAAGTAGCAGTACTTTGGCTAGGCGAACTAAATGAAAAAGAAAGCAAAACAATTAAAAGTGGAGTAAAGTTTTTCATATCATAACTAGTTATAAGATACTTTTAAGTCGTGTTCTTTTAAGCATGCTTACATAAAAACTTTTTTCACTGCTATTTAAATAAGCATTAATAAAAATAATAGTATTTTTAACCACTCATTTAAATGATGCCATGCCAAGTCAGATAAAGATTATTGAATGCCCGCGTGATGCAATGCAAGGTATAAAGGACTTTATTCCAACAGAGAAAAAGGTACAATATATCCAGTCCTTATTGCGTGTTGGGTTTGATACCATAGATTTTGGGAGTTTTGTGTCGCCAAAAGCCATTCCGCAAATGGTAGATACCGCTGAAGTATTGGCAAAATTAGATTTAAGTAAAACAACCAGTAAATTGCTTTCCATTATAGCGAATACCAGAGGAGCGGAAGACGCTTCAAAGCACGCACCGATAGATTATTTAGGTTACCCGTTTTCAATATCGGAGAACTTTCAAATGCGAAATACGCATAAAACCATTGCTCAATCTATTGTAACGCTTTCAGAAATTTTAGAAATTGCCAATAAAACCAATAAAGAAGTGGTGGTTTATATTTCTATGGGATTTGGAAACCCGTATGGCGACCCTTGGGATGTTAATGTTGTAGGTGAATGGACGGAACGATTGAGTAAAATGGGAGTTAAGATCATATCGTTAAGCGATACCATTGGCAGCTCAAACCCCGAAAGCATTCATTATTTATTTTCAAATTTAATACCTCAATATACCAATATAGAATTTGGAGCTCATTTACACACTACACCTTCAACTTGGTTTGAAAAAGTAGATGCTGCTTATAAAGCAGGATGCAAACGTTTTGATGGTGCCATTCAAGGCTATGGCGGTTGCCCTATGGCTAAAGATGAACTTACTGGCAATATGCCTACCGAAAAACTCTTGTCCTACTTTACTTCACAAAAAAATAACAGCCTAAATGCCCTTAGTTTTGAGAGTGCGCACAACGAAGCCACTAAAATATTTAGTGTATATCATTAAATTTAGTGTTTTTAAATATTTAATAATTAAACAGTTATAATTTTTATTTAAATTTAATCTAAATAAGCTTTGTGTTTCTAATAATGTGTTTTATTTTTGCACGAGAATTAACCTATTATTTATATCAAGTCTAAATAAAACAAAATGAAAAGAATCTTATCTATGGTAGCTGTAGCTACAGTATTACTAACATCATGTTCTAATGATGACGACAATTCAAACCCAATAGAAACACCATCAACTTACGTATTTACGCGTAGCAGTGCTTCAACAGTTAATTTTGAAGGACAAACTACAAGAATACAAATGGCAGATGAGTTGGTAAATGCTTTAAAAGATAACACAAAAACAGATGTAGCATTACAAGCAATGTTTGCACATTCGCAAAATGATAATGATTTTGCTAATGTTACTTTAAATACTTCAGATAAAAATGTTCGTAGTAAAGTAGCTGCTTCAACCGATTATTTTTCAGCTAACACGACAGTTTCAAACGCCATAAAAGCTGATTTTGAAGGGTGGATTACATCACAAGTAACAAATGTTTTTCCTAATTGGAATACTGTTGCAACTGCAGGAAATGCAGGTCAATTGCAACAAGCCGGAGGTGGAACCATTCGCTACATAAATGGAAAAGGATTGGAGTACAACCAAGCCTTAGCTAAAGGATTGATTGGTGCTTTAATGATGGACCAAATATTGAACAACTACCTGAGTCCAGCAGTTTTAGATGCAGGTTCAAACGTTGCCGATAATAATAATGGCGTTTTGGAAACTGGTAAAAACTACACCTCTATGGAACATAAATGGGATGAGGCTTTTGGTTATTTATACGGTAGCGAAGCTAATCCTGCTGAGCCAGTATTGGATGCAGATCAATTTTTAAGCGAATATATTGATAGAGTAGGAGCCGATTCAGATTTTTCAACATTAGCTGAAGATGTTTTCAATGCCTTTAAATTAGGTAGAGCAGCCATTGTAGCTAAAAACTATACGATTCGCGATCAACAAGCTGAAATAATTAGAGAGAACTTATCTATAGTGCCAGCGGTAAGAGGCGTATTTTATTTACAGGCTTCAAAAGCGAACCTTGGAGTTGATAATGCAAGAGCATTTCACGCGCTATCAGAAGCTTACGGATTTATTTACAGCTTACAATTTACAAGAAAACCAAATTCAACAGAGCCTTACGTAACGAAAGCGGAAGTTGATGGATATTTAGCACAACTTATGGCTGGAAACGGGTTTTGGGATATTACAGAAACCACTATAGATAACATATCTGATGCTATAGCTGCTAAGTTTGGTTTTACAACGGCTCAAGCTGCTACAGTTGAATAAAACGATAGTGATATTGTTGGTTTTATAAAACTTAAGCAGATGGATGCCTTAAATAGTCCGTCTGCTTATTTATATTTGCAAACTATTTTAAAGTAATAGGAATATGATTAAAAAAATTGTTTCGGTAATCGTTTTAGCTCTGGTAATTGTTGCCTGTAGTAGTTCAGATGGTGATGGTGATAAAAAAGCAACAGATAATTTTGATAGACAGACCATGCTTATTAATTGGGCAGATAACATCATCATTCCCGTTTTTCAAGATTTGAACACGAAGTTGGAAAGTTTGGTATCAGCTAAAGATGGTTTTGTGGAAACACCAAACCAAGCTAATTTAGATGCATTTCGTACCGCTTGGTTAAATGCTTATAAAGTGTGGCAATACGCCGAAATGTTCAATATTGGTAAAGCAGAATCTACTAATTATGTCTACCAAATGAATGTGTATCCAACTACCGTGGCCGATGTTGAAGCAAACATAGCAAACGGTACCTACGATTTAACTCACGCCAATAATAACGATGCGGTTGGTTTTCCTGCATTGGATTATTTACTGTACGGTGTTGCTTCGGGTGATACCGCTATTTTAAATGTTTATACCACCAATACCAATGCTGCTGGTTATAAAACCTATGTGTCTGATGTGGTAAACAAAATGAAATCACTTACCCAAACGGTTTTAAACGATTGGACTTCGGGTTATAGAGATACCTTTGTAAATAGCACCACAAATACTGCAACTAGTGCAACAAATAAATTAACAAACGATTTTATTTACTATTATGAAAAAGGATTGAGAGCGAATAAAATTGGTATTCCAGCAGGTAATTTTTCTACAAATCCATTACCAGATAAAGTGGAAGCTTATTACAATCAAGGCGTATCAAAAACTTTAGCTTTGGAAGCGATAGATGCTGTTCAAAATTTCTTCAACGGAAAAGCTTATAATTCAACATCAACAGCAAATAGTTTTGATGCTTATTTAGATTATTTGAATATTGCAAAAGGCGGTGAAGATTTAAGTACTTTAATCAATAATCAATTGAATGTAGCACGAACCAAATTACAAGCTATAGCTGCTAATTTTACCAATCAAATAAATACCGATAATTCTAAAATGACCATTGCTTTTGATGAATTACAAAAAGCAGTCGTATTATTTAAGGTTGATATGGTACAGGCTATGAACATTAGTGTTGATTATGTAGATGCTGATGGCGATTAGTAACAATAAAAAATAAAACAACTAAAGATTCTCTAATGCGTTAGGGAATCTTTTCGTTTTTTATATGGATTTCAATTTAAGAACATATTTAGCTCAAAAAACCGATGCAGCGCCTTTGGCGGTATTCCGCCTTTTGTTTGGTGTTATGATGCTGTTTAGCCTCATTCGTTTTTGGGCTAATGGTTGGATTGAAACCTTATATATAATCCCTAAATTTCATTTTACTTACTACGGTTTTGAATGGGTAAAACCTTTAGAAGCATACACATACCTTATATTTATAATTTGTGGTATTTCGGCATTATTGGTGGCTTTGGGTTTAAAGTATAGATTAGCCATTATCATTTTTTTCTTGAGTTTTACCTATATAGAACTTATGGATAAAACCACCTATTTGAATCATTATTACTGCATCAGTCTGTTAAGTTTTTTAATGATTTTTTTACCTGCAAACGCCTATTTTTCATTAGATAACCTTCTTAAAAAAACAAGTTTTAGAACCATACCCAAATGGACGATAGACAGTATTAAATTACTTTTGGGTATTGTTTATTTTTATGCTGGTTTGGCAAAATTGAATTCCGATTGGTTATTCAAAGCAATGCCTTTAAAAATATGGCTACCTTCTAAATACGATTTACCTTTTATTGGTGAAAACTTCATGCAACAAGAATGGTTTCATTACGCCATGAGTTGGAGTGGTATGTTGTACGATTTAAGTATCCCGTTTTTATTATTATATAGAAAAACACGTTGGTTTGCCTTTGCTATGGTAGTGTTTTTTCATGTGTTTACCAGTGTGTTGTTCCCTATAGGCATGTTTCCATATATCATGATTGTGTCTACGCTTATTTTCTTTGATGCTAAATTCCATCATAACCTCATAGCAATCATCAAAAGCATCATAAAACCTTTCACAAGAATACATGACATTCAA
This sequence comes from Mariniflexile sp. HNIBRBA6329, assembly GCF_043558645.1. Lineage (NCBI taxonomy): Bacteria > Pseudomonadati > Bacteroidota > Flavobacteriia > Flavobacteriales > Flavobacteriaceae > Mariniflexile > Mariniflexile sp. HNIBRBA6329. Next base: position 21,806 of record NZ_JBIFXS010000015.1, read on the forward strand.
AATAAAGAAGCATTCAATTTCAAAAAACAACACATCGTATTGCCTATTTTAACAGTGTTTTTTGCAATTCAATTGCTTTTCCCATTTCGGTATTTGTTATATCCGGGAGAGTTGTTTTGGACCGAAGAAGGCTATCGTTTTTCATGGCGCGTCATGCTTATGGAAAAAATGGGCTATACCACATTCATTATTAAAGATGCAAACACAGGAAGCTCATTTTTGGTTAATAACTCCGATTTTTTAACCCCATTTCAAGAAAAGCAAATGAGCTTTCAACCCGATTTTATTCTAGAATATGCACATTATTTAGGGGATCATTTTTCGTCTCAAGGGTATAAAAATGTACAGGTTTTTGCCGAAAGTTATGTGGCATTAAACGGGCGGTTAAGTCAGCCATTTATTGATAAAACGGTGGATTTATATAAAGAAAAAGAGTCATTTCAACATAAAACATGGATTTTACCATTTAAAGATGAGATTAAAGGATTTTAAAATAGTTTTGATACTGCTTTTAGGTATTGCATCGCATGCGCAATACAAAATTTCGGGGGTAGTTACCAATGCGAATACCAACCAACCAGTAAACCAAGTGGAAGTTTACGATAAAGTTTCAGGTTTAAAAGCTACTACAAATGCTTCAGGTTATTATGAGTTTGAAACGGAGAAGAAAAGCATCACTTTAGTATTCTTTTCTTATGAATTTGAAGTTAAAGAAGCCATTGTGTCACTTTCTGAAAACACCGAGGTTAACATTATTGTAAATCCTTTAGCCGTTAAACTATCTGAAGTAGAAATTTCAACTCGAAAAGCCAAAGTATTCGAACTATCGCGTTTAAAAGATGTGGAAGGGACTGCTATTTACGCAGGTAAAAAAACCGAAGTGGTTTTGGTGGAACAGTCTATGGCTAATTTGGCATCAAACAACGCACGCCAACTTTACAGCCAAGTGGCAGGTTTGAATATTTACCAAAATGACGATGCTGGGTTACAACTTAATGTGGGTGGTCGTGGTTTAGATCCCAACCGAACAGCCAATTTTAATACCAGACAAAACGGGTATGATATTAGTGCCGATGTGTTGGGCTACCCAGAAAGTTATTATACGCCGGCCTCAGAGGGTTTAAAGGAAATTCAGGTAATTCGTGGGGCAGCATCGTTGCAATATGGTACACAGTTTGGAGGATTGATCAATTTCAAAATGAAAGAACCCAACCCAAACAAACCTATAGAGTTCATTACCCGAAATACCTTAGGCAGTAACGGATTGTACACAAATTTCACCAGTCTAAGCGGTACAAAAGATAAGTTTAGTTATTATACTTATTTCAACTATAAAAAAGGGGATGGTTTTAGACCAAATTCAGAATTTGAATCTAAAAACCTTTTTACTCATGTTGGCTACAAGTTTAATGATAAAACCAAACTAACGGGCGATGTTACCTACATGCGTTATTTAGCGCAACAAGGTGGAGGTTTAACCGATACAATGTTTGAAGAAGATCCCTACCAAAGCAATAGGGCACGTAACTGGTTTCAAGTAGATTGGTTGCTATATAATATTAAACTGGCACACGAGTTTTCAGAAAAAACCAATTTTACATTTAACTTTTTTGGTTTGAATGCATCTCGTATAGCTTTAGGTTTTAGAACAAACCGTGTAGACCAAATAGACCCTGGAACGGAACGCGATTTAATAAAAGGTGATTTTGAAAATTTTGGGTTTGAAACCCGTTTGTTAAGCAAGTATAAAATTGCTAAAAAAGATGCCACGTTTTTAATAGGTGCGAAGTTTTATAAAGCAGATAACTACCAGCAACAGGGACCTGGAAGTGATGGTAGTGGTCCCGATTTCAGTTTTTATACCAATGAGTATCCTAATTATTCCAACCAATCGCAGTTTGATTTACCAAACTTTAACGTAGCCATTTTTGGTGAAAATATTTTTTATGTAACCGATAAATTTTCGGTAACTCCTGGTTTCCGTTTTGAATATATAAGAACACAAAGCGAAGGTTTTTATAAAAATATAAATACAGATGCTGCGGGCAATGTTATTTTTGAAGAAACAGTAGTGGATAATCGCGATTTCGATCGTTCGTTTGTATTGCTAGGTTTAGGATTAAGTTATAAACCAACCACCAGTTTTGAGGCTTATGGAAATATATCACAAAATTACCGTTCGGTAACATTTTCAGATATCAATATCATTAATCCAGCATTTGCCATCAACCCCAATATTACAGATGAAAAAGGGTTTACTACCGATTTAGGTATTCGTGGTAATTACAAGAGCATTCTATCTTACGATTTGGGTGTTTTCGGATTGTTCTATAACGGACGCATTGGTTTTGTGCAAAAAGTGCAAAGCGACAATAGTATTAAAAATGAACGTGGTAATGTGGGAGATGCCTTTATGTATGGTGTAGAATCTTTGTTCGATTTCAACTTAAAAAAGATATTTGGTTTAAGTAACGATTTCAGTTTCAACTATTTCATTAATACATCTATTATCAATTCTGAATATACCAAATCCGACCAAATAGGTGTAAAAGGAAATAAAGTTGAGTTTGTACCAGATTTAAACCTTAAAACAGGCTTGAAATTTGGATATAAAGACCTTTCAGCAAGTGTTCAATACACCTATTTATCGCAACAATTTACCGATGCCACCAATGCGGTTGAGGGCAATATAAGTGGTGTTATAGGCGAAATACCTAGTTATGATGTGTTAGATGCATCATTATCATATACCTACAAACGTTTCAAGCTAGAAACCGGTATTAATAATTTACTAAACAACGCTTATTTTACAAGACGTGCCACGGGGTATCCAGGTCCGGGAATCATCCCATCAGAACCTAGAACATGGTACACGACCTTGCAGATAAAAATGTAATAACTTTCTTTAGGTTTTATTTAACATTTTCGCTTTAAACTTTTTGTTGAAAGTTAGGTCTAATCCTCGAACCTAACTAAAAACAAAACATTGAAAAATTTAGTAATACTACTGTCGTTATTTGCTTATAGTACATTATTTGCTCAAAAATTCACTTTAGAGGGCGTAGTTAAAGATCAAAGTGCTAACATTTTAGAGGGTGCTACCGTGTATCTTCAAAGCATTAAGGACAGCATCCCTATTTCTTATGGAATTACGAATAAAAGTGGTGAGTTTTCATTACAAGTTAACACCGAAACCGATTCTAAAGCTATTTTCAATATTGCCTATTTAGGTTACAAACCGTACCGAAAGGATATTGATGTACCTAGTGGAAAGGAATTAAGCTTAGGAACCATTACTTTAGATGATCAGGTGGAAGAATTGAATGTGGTTTCTATTATTGGTAAAGCACCACCAATTTTAATTAAGAAAGATACCATTGAGTATAATGCCGATAGTTTTAAAACCTTACCTAACGATAAAGCCGAAGATTTATTGAAAAAACTCCCAGGTATTGAAATAGATGTTGATGGAAATATCACCATGAACGGTATTGAAGTAGAGGCTATTAACGTAGATGGAATGCGATTTTTTGGAGAAAAGAAGGGTGAAATCGCACTTAAAAACTTACCAAGTAATGTAATAAGCAAGGTACAGGTAACCGATTATAAAACCAATAACCAAAAATTTACCGGTGAGGAATCCGATTCGGGTACTAAAGAAATAAATCTAACCATAAAAAAAGGAAAAAACCGCGCCGTTTTTGGCGATGTTAAAGTAGGTTATGGTACTGATGATAAATATCAAGCCAATGCCAATGTGTTCCAATTAATAGATGGGAAGCAATTGGGAATCATTGGAGGAACGAATAACATTAATATGTCTAAAGGTTTTAATGCTCTGCCCGATACCGATACCAGTAATGGATATATTGAATCGGATTTTCTGGGAGCTAATTATACCAAAGGAAAATGGAATGAAACCCGTGTGAACGGAAATTACAGATATGGCGCACAAAGTACCGATAGAAGACAAAAAAGCTATACAGAGAATTTTTTACCTAATTTAAATTATATTTCAAATTCTGAAAGTGCCAGTTTTAGCGATTCTGATAGCCATAATGCGGGTGGCGATTTGAAATTTATCATTCAGCCTAAAAACAAACTTTCTAAAAACAAAGTTCAAATATCCAATGAAATTGAGTTAAATGTGGAGAATTCTGAATCGGGCTCTGTTTCCAATAAAAGGTCAGAATATACCAATGACGATTTGGTAAGCGATTACTCTTCCCAAAACGAATCTATTTCAGATAATTATAGCATCAACAATGAGTTTAGCGTAACTACTATTACCGGAAAAAGAGATTATTTGAACATAGGTTTAACCACCAACTTTAGTAAAGGTAATTCCGATAGCAAAAAATATTCTGAAAACTATATTGAAAGGTTAAATGAAACGGTGGTTCAGGACCAAATTAACAATACCGATACTTATAATAGTAACATCCGATTGAATGCTTTTTGGAGTAAAGAACTTTTTACTAATTTTAGGTTAATGCCTAGGTATTCGGCAAGTATCAATGCTCAGAATAGTGAAAAATATATTTATGATTATGATGAAGATACAGATGATTATGATGATTTTAATGAAGTTTTAAGTTCGGACAGTAGATATTCCACGACAACCGTTAGGCCTGCTTTAAGATTACGATATGAGTATAAATATTTTCGTTTTGAAGTTGAAGGAGGCTATACAAATACCTATAGAAATTATAGAGATGAATTAGTGGCTGCCCGTGATTTTAAAACCGATTTTGAGTACGCAACTTATTCAACAAGAATACGTTATCGCGATAAAAACGGTTATAAAAACATCAATTTAAGCTATAACCAAAATGTTGATTTACCTTCTGCAAACCAATTGCAACCGGTTGAAGATGTAAGCGATATCACCCATATTCGTGTTGGTAATCCATTTTTAGAACCTGAAATCAATCATAACATTCGATTTGAATATCATAATAACTTGGCGTTCAACAACATCAACATCACAGGGAATTTAAGGGCGGAATTTATTCAAGACAAAATTATTAGCTCTACCATTACCGATGAAGATTTGAATAGATACACCACCTATGATAATATTAATGGCGACTACTCTTATTCAGGAAATGCAGCCATTTCAAAATCGTTTTACAATAAAAAAACGAATATGAGTATCAATGCACGTATCAATGGTTCGTATAGCAATTCCTTATCCATTCAAAACGCCATTGTATTTACAGGTAAAACAACTAATATTCGCCCATCAGTATCGTTCAAATATTCTTATGATAATAAGTTAGATTTTAGTGGAACTTACAGTTATTCAACCACCAAAAGCGTGTATGATACCGATGCCTTCAACGATAATGCATTTTTTGTGCAAAACGTGGATTTTGAATCGTCTATATTCTTTGTTAAAAATGTATTCTTATCAAACAAAGTATCTTACCGTTATAATAGTAGAGTAGGCGATGAGTTTGATGGTGATGCCATTTTTTGGAATGCAGGACTTGGTATAGAATTATGGGATAACAAAGCAACCTTAACATTGGTTGGTTATGATATGTTAGGGAAAAATAATGGTTACAGACGCTCGGTAACAGAAACATCCATTCAAGATACTGAAAGCAATATTTTAGAACAGTATTTTATGCTAAACTTTACTTATAAATTCGGACGATTTGCAGGTCAAAATATGAATATGGGTGAAAGAGGCAGAGGCAGTAGAGGCGGCTTTGGCGGTGGCAGACGCAGGTAATATTATAAACTGATATTAAAATCAATAGTAATTTCTCGTATTTTTATGCCATTATGAGGATATACTGTTTTTTGTTTCTGTTTGTTTTAAATCTATCTGTTTATGCGAAAGAGTGGACGAGTATAAGGATTTACCATGAAGTTACGGGAAAAGAAAATCTTTTACCTTCCGATTGGCTAAAATCGGACAGAGTAAATAATACCGCGGTTTGGCAGCAGGCCAATGTTTTCAACTTAGAATACAACTTACCTAAAGAATATGCAGGTTTAGCCGAACGTAAAGACTTTTACAATTGGGTACAAGCTGAAGTTGAAAAACAAGGGCATCAAGTTGTTTGGCTTAAAATGGCGGATTTTATTTCTAGCAAATTGCATACAATGGAAACCTTTCCAAATGTTGTGTTTGTAAATAAAAAAATCATGAACTACGCACAAAGTTGCAGTGAGACCATTTTTGAAAATTCATTTTCTGAAATAAAAAAACTATTTGAATCTGCTCATATCTTAAATGAAGAAGCAGGATTACTGTGGGATAAAAACATGTTGTATAAAGAACAATATGTTTGGGTTAATGATATTATTAATACCATTGATATGCGTAGTTTAAAAAAGATAGAAAACATATTGCAAGGAAAATGTTTATACGGACTCTTTGTTCCAAAAGCAATTAGGTTTACAGGTGATTTAGAAAATAAAGAAATGCGCTATGAATACGCTCTTAATACGCTAAGACCTTATTTTCAAAACTTGAATAAATAATTTATTTCGTTATTTTTCTTCTGAATATCCGTAATTTGTAATAACTCAATTTTTAGGTCAGGTCAATAGCTTCCGATAGTTATCGGGATGAGGTGACACCAGATTATAAGTAATAGCGTACAATCAATTTTTCTTTAAATAAGAAATGTAAATTACTATTTTTTATTCCTTAATTTTTACGCGATTCAAACAGAAAAAAATGTGTATATTTGCACGCAATTATAATTATAATTGCATCATGACTGCACACGAAAATAAAATTCTAGGGGAAGGGCTGACCTACGACGACGTCCTACTAGTTCCAGCATATTCTGAAGTACTTCCGCGCGAAGTTAATATTCAAACAAAATTCACACGAAACATTACCATAAATGTGCCTATTATTTCGGCAGCTATGGATACCGTTACTGAAAGCAAAATGGCTATTGCCATGGCACAAGAAGGAGGTATTGGGGTACTTCATAAAAACATGACGATAGAAGCGCAGGCTTTAAAAGTTAGAAAAGTAAAACGTGCCGAAAGCGGTATGATTATGGATCCTGTCACCTTACCACTTACCGCAAAAGTTATCGATGCAAAAAAAGCGATGGCCGAATATGGCATTGGTGGTATTCCTATTGTAGATGAAGATGGTACGCTTAAAGGGATTGTAACTAATCGTGATTTGCGTTTCGAACACGATAAAAAGCGTCCTATTGTTGAGGTTATGACGAGTGAAAACTTAGTAACCGCTGCTGTTGGAACTTCTTTAAATGATGCAGAAATCATTCTTCAACAACATAAAATTGAAAAATTATTGATTGTTGATGATAACTATAAACTATCTGGTTTAATTACCTTTAGAGATATTACCAAATTAAGCCAAAAGCCTATGGCGAACAAAGACCAATATGGTCGTTTGCGTGTAGCAGCAGCGATTGGCGTAACTGGTGATGCGGTTGATAGAGCTGAAGCTTTAGTAAATGCTGGGGTTGATGCAGTGGTTATTGATACAGCACACGGGCATACCAAAGGTGTGGTTGGTGTTTTAAAAGAAATAAAAGGAAAATTCCCGAATTTAGATGTTATTGTTGGTAATATTGCTACGGGAGCTGCAGCAAAATATTTAGTAGAAGCAGGTGCCGATGCCGTAAAAGTTGGTATTGGTCCAGGTTCTATATGTACCACACGTGTAGTTGCAGGTGTGGGTTTTCCTCAGTTTTCAGCGGTATTGGAAGTAGCTGCGGCTATTAAAGGTACAGGCGTTCCGGTAATTGCCGATGGTGGTATCCGTTATACGGGCGATATCCCGAAAGCCATTGCAGCTGGAGCAGATACCGTGATGTTAGGTTCGTTATTGGCAGGAACTAAAGAATCGCCAGGGGAAACCATAATTTATGAGGGAAGAAAATTCAAATCGTACCGTGGTATGGGTTCTGTGGAAGCAATGCAAACAGGTTCTAAAGACCGCTATTTCCAAGATGTAGAAGACGATATAAAAAAATTAGTACCAGAAGGTATTGTAGGTCGTGTACCTTATAAAGGTGATTTATACGAAAGCATCCACCAATTCATAGGCGGTTTACGTGCAGGTATGGGCTACTGCGGTGCTAAAGATATTGCCACTTTAAAAGAAACAGGACAGTTTGTTAAAATTACAGCAAGTGGTATTAACGAAAGCCACCCACACGATGTAACCATTACTAAAGAATCTCCTAATTATTCTAGGTAGATTTTTAATGGTTAGTTTTAAAATATAAAATCCAGCAGCTTGCTGGATTTTTTTATGTTTTTATTATTGAAATATTTTTTACGGATGCATTTAAAGTTGATTTGCTCAAAGTCAAACTTTTTATAAAAAATCAAACTACTTTTCTTTCTGGCATCCTTGTTAAAAACTCCCATGAAATAACTAAAAACTTATTCGAGAATAACTATTTTAATTTTGTAAATTTGCCTGCGTTTATAAGCGCAACATGACAACTACAGCAAAATACATTTTTGTAACCGGTGGGGTTACATCATCATTAGGAAAGGGCATTATTGCAGCATCGCTTGCTAAATTACTTCAGGCCCAAGGATATCGAGTAACTATTCAAAAATTAGATCCGTACATAAACGTAGATCCAGGAACATTAAATCCATACGAACATGGCGAATGTTATGTTACCGAAGATGGTGCAGAAACCGATTTGGATTTAGGTCACTACGAGCGTTTTTTAAACGTGCCTACCAGTCAAGCAAACAATGTAACCACTGGGCGCATTTACCAAAGTGTGATACAAAAGGAGCGTAGAGGTGAATTTTTGGGTAAAACGGTTCAGGTAGTCCCTCATATTACCGATGAAATTAAAGAACGTATCCAGCTTTTAGGAAAATCGGGTGATTACGATATTATTATTACCGAAATAGGTGGAACGGTTGGTGATATTGAGTCTTTACCTTATGTAGAGGCAGTGCGTCAATTACGTTGGGATTTGGGTGAAGATAACGGTATTGTTATCCATTTAACTTTAGTGCCTTATTTGGCTGCTGCGGGCGAATTGAAAACAAAACCAACACAACATAGTGTAAAAACCTTGATGGAAAGTGGTGTGCAAGCTGATATTTTGGTTTGTAGAACCGAACACGATTTACCGTACGATTTACGTAGAAAACTAGCTTTGTTCTGTAACGTTAGGGAAGAAGCAGTTATTCAATCTATCGATGCTTCAACCATTTACGATGTGCCAAACTTAATGTTGGAAGAAGGTTTGGATAAAGTGGTATTGAAGAAATTAGGATTGCAAAGTTCTACACCCGATATTACCAAATGGAATCAATTTTTAACCCGTCATAAAAATCCAAAAACCGAAATTACTATTGGTTTAATTGGAAAATATGTGGAGTTGCAAGATTCGTATAAATCTATTTTAGAAGCTTTTATTCATGCAGGTGCAGAAAACGAGGTGAAAGTTAATATAGAGTCCGTGCATTCTGAGTATTTAAATGAAGATAATATTCAACTTAAATTAGCACATTTAGATGGTGTTTTGGTAGCGCCAGGTTTTGGTGAGCGTGGTATTGAAGGTAAAATTGATGCCGTTAGATATGTGCGTGAAAACAATGTACCATTTTTTGGTATCTGCTTAGGCATGCAAATGGCAGTTATTGAGTTTGCTAGAAATGTATTGGGTATTAAAGATGCCGATTCTACCGAAATGAGTCCAGAAACAAAAAACCCTGTTATTGGCTTAATGGAAGACCAAAAAAACATTACTGATAAAGGTGGTACCATGCGTTTAGGCGCTTGGGATTGCGATTTGAAAATTGGTAGTGCTGTTCGTGATATTTACAAAGCTGAAAGCATTAAGGAGCGTCACAGACACCGTTACGAATTTAACGGCAAATACAAAGAGCAAATGGAAGCTGCTGGTTTAGTAGCTACAGGTTTAAACCCAGATACCGGATTGGTGGAAATTGTTGAAATACCAAGCCATCCATGGTTTGTTGGTGTGCAATACCACCCAGAGTATAAGAGTACGGTTGCCAATCCACACCCCTTATTTGTGGCGTTTGTTAAGGCAGCTTTAAATTATAAAAAGAAGAAATCAAGTGTCAGAATGGCACAAAATTAATATTGGATAGCTTATTGATATAAGGTAGAGCGTTTTAGTTATAACGCCAATCTTTTTACTAGATACATAGAGAATACATGGAAGAAAAAAAATTAGATGTTAATTCGATTATAGGGTTTTTACTTATTTTCGGAATATTAATGTACATGCTTTGGCAAAATCAACCAACGCCAGAAGAACTTGAAGCTCAAGAAAAAGCAAAACAAGAACAGGTTGAAAAGGAAAACAAGGCTAAAGCGCTACAACCTCAAGTTGCCACTGTTGAAGATATGCATGTTGGTACTACCGATTCACTTCAATTAGTAAATTTAAAAAACAAATTAGGGGCGTTTGCATATTCTGCCGCTACTGCTTCAAAAGAAGAAACTGTTGTAGAAAGCGATTTGTTGGCTTTAAAATTCAACAACAAAGGTGGATATCTTTCAGAAGTAAAGCTTAAAAAACACACCGATTTTAATGATAAACCCATCTACATCATTAAAGATAACAACGCATCTTTCAATATTAATTTCGGAACTACCGATAGCCGAATTTTAAATACCAAAGATTTATATTTTCAGCCTACAGTAACCAAAAACGGCAATACGACCGTAGTTTCCATGAAGCTAAAAGTATCTGAAAGTAAGTTTTTAGAGTACCGCTATGAGTTGAAAGAAGGCGATTATATGTTGGATTTCAACATTCGTTCACAAGGCTTGAGTGATGTTTTTAACAGTTCACAACCTATTAATTTAGATTGGAATTTAAAAACCTACCGTCATGCCAAAAGTATTTCTTATGAAAACAGATATACCGAAGTTGTTTTTGAATATGAAGATGGTAAAGACGATTATTTAGGTCAACGTGAACTTTCAGACGACACTGCTGAAGATGTAACCTATGTAGCTTTTAAACAGCACTTTTTCACATCAATTCTATTGGCAGACACGCCATTTAAAACTGGTGCTTTTGAATCTAGAAACCTAGTTCAAAACGAAGATATTGATACGGTTTATACCAAAGCTTTTTCGGCTAAATTGCCTTTAGAACTTGCTGGTGGCGAGATTAACAAATCGATGGATTGGTATTATGGACCTAGTGATTTCAAAATTCTAAACAAATACGATAGAAATTTAGATGAAATCGTGCCTTTGGGTTGGGGTATTTTTGGATGGATAAACAAGTATCTATTCATACCTTTATTTGCCTTTTTAGGAGACTTTTTACCTTACGGAATCGTTATTATTGTAATGACGATATTAATTAAATTAGTATTGTCGTTCGTTCAATACAAACAGTTTTTATCGCAAGCGAAAATGAAAATTCTAAAACCGGAATTGGATGCCATTCGTGCTAAGTATAAAGACAATAAAATGAAAGCGCAACAAGAAACCTTGTCGCTTCAAACCAAAGCAGGGGCAAGCCCCATGGCAGGTTGTATACCGGCATTGGTACAGTTACCCGTATTTTATGCATTGTTCCAATTTTTCCCATCGGCGTTTGATTTGCGTCAAAAAAGTTTCCTTTGGGCAGAGGATTTATCATCTTATGACACGATTTATCATTTTCCTCCTGGATGGAAAATATGGTTTTATGGCGACCACGTTAGTTTGTTCCCAATATTAGCATCTATTGCTATTTTCTTCTATATGCGTTTAACAACAGGCGACCAAATGGCGTCTCAACCAACGCAAGAAGGGATGCCGGATATGGCTAAAATGATGAAATATATGATGTACTTTTCGCCAATTATGATGTTGTTTTTCTTCAATAATTATGCATCAGGATTGAGTTTGTACTATTTCATTTCAAACGTCATTAGTATTGGTATCATTTTAGTAATTAAAAATTATATTCTTGATGAAGATAAGATACATGCTCAAATTCAAGAAAATAAAAAGAAACCTAAAAAAGAAAGTCGTTTCCAACAGAAAATGAAGGAAATGATGGAGCAGGCAGAACAGCAAAAACAAATGCAACAAAAACGCAAAAAATAAGTATCCTACAAGGTTTATTATTCCTGCAAGGTTTATAAAACCTTGTAGGTATTAAACAAAGTTTAAAAAGCTGTCAATAAAATCAATTTGGCAGCTTTTTTGTTAAATGCAATTTGACAGGATTTGTTTCGTTTAATGAAATAAAAAATAGTATTAAGTTTTTATGAAAACAGTTTTAGCCTTATTTTTATTGATTACGGCCCTTGCTTCAGCCCAAGAAATCAATCAATTGGATGCTCACGGAAAAAACCATGGAATCTGGAGAAAGAATTTTGAGGGCACCAACATACCTAGATATGAAGGTGAATTTCTTCATGGCAAAGAAATAGGCACGTTTAAGTTTTATAAAAACATAAAGAAAAAAGCGGTTTTAACAGCTACCAAAGAGTTTAATGAAAATAACTCTAAGGCTTATGTGAAGTTTTACGCTTCAACCGGAAAAGTGATTAGCGAAGGACAAATGGATGGTAAAAATTACATTGGCGAATGGAAATATTATCAAAAAACAAATGACAAATTATTAACCTTAGAACATTATAACGATTCAGGAATCTTGCATGGAGAACGTATTGTATATTATCCTAACGGACAAATAGCCGAAAGCCAAACGTATAAAGATGGAAAATTAGAAGGTGTTTCGGTGGTGTATTCTGATAAAAATGTCGTGTTAAGTGAGGTGGTATATGTGAATGGTGAATTGCATGGTTATTCAAAGTATTATTCACCAAAAGGAGAATTGGTAGCTGAAGGTTTGTACAAAAATGATAAAAAGGATGGTGTTTGGAAATACTATAAAGATGGAAAATTAACTGAAGAAAAGGATTTTAGTTACGCACCAAAACACATAAAAAAAACTCCTTAATTTCTTAAGGAGTCTTATTTTTCATAGACAATTTTATTTATGAGAGTTATTAATCATTGTCTACAAAAACCAACCAAACTAACTTTGTAAATTAGGTATAGCCACTTTGTTTATTACGTGTATCACACCATTTCCAGCTTGTACATCTACAGCAATTATTCCAATGTCCATATTTCCAGAACCATCGGTCATGTTTGCAATATTCCCACCAGTACCTGGTAATGTAATAGTTAAGTTATTTCCCTGTAAGGTTGGAGCCACCGTATTTCCGTTAGGAGTCAACGCGCTCGATTGAATGTTGCCAGAAACCACATGGTGCAATAATACTTGTGTTAAAGTTGATTCTTCAGGAACACTAGATAATGCACTAAAAGCAGCATTGGTTGGAGCGAAAACAGTGTAAGCTTCATCGGTGTCTGAAAGTACGGAAACAAAATCGGTAGCAGGAGTTAGAGTTGTCAATGCACTTACCAATGTTGTAAAATTAGGGTCAGCGGTAGCAAATGTTACTACTGTAGGAATTCCAATTACGGCATCTACAACATGAATAACACCGTTTGTTGCCTCAATATTTGCAGTTGTAACATTGGATACACCATTCAGTTTTACACCGCCAGACGTATTTACAAACATGCTTAAGTTTAAATCGGTATCCGCATAAGTAGCCAAGGTGTTTTTATAACCTGTAGATAGACTTGAAGCAGGTAGTTCTTCAGCAATGACGTGGTTTAACAATACTTGGGTTAATACGTTTACAGGAACATCGTTTACAGATGCAAAATTATTAGCAGATAGGAAAGCTTCAAAAGCAGTATTTGTTGGGGCAAATACGGTATATTCACCAGAACTATCAAGAACATTTACTAAGTTAGCTCTATCTAATGCAGTTACTAAACTTTCTAAACCAGGAGTTGCTATTGCTATTTCAGCAATGGTTTCTGGAGTTTTTACAGGATCATCATCGTCACATGATACTGTCATTAATAGCGCAAAAACCATCAAAGACATTTTACTAATTAAATTTAATTTTTTCATGGTATAATTTTTATAAGGTTTATTTGTTGTTTAACATAAATATAAAAACTTTAAACAAAATGAATAATTTTTGTTTAAAGTTTTGTTAAAAATAATAAACAAACATTTTTTAACAATTTTCAAAGGTTGTTCTATGTTAACTTTTAGTAGTATATAATTTATATCTTTGCAGAATAATTTTTTAAATAAATGAAACGCGTAATTATAGGACTTTCTGGTGGTGTAGATTCTAGCGTTGCAGCTTATATATTAAAGCAGCAAGGGTATGAGGTTATTGGTTTGTTTATGAAAAATTGGCATGATGATTCGGTAACGATTTCAAACGAATGCCCTTGGTTAGACGATAGTAACGACGCTATGTTAGTGGCTGAAAAATTGGGTATTCCTTTCCAAACGGTCGATTTAAGTGAGCAGTACAAAGAACGTATTGTAGACTATATGTTCCACGAATATGAAAAAGGAAGAACACCAAACCCCGATGTGCTTTGTAACAGAGAGATAAAGTTTGATGTGTTTATGAATATTGCCCTAGAACTTGGTGCCGATTATGTTGCCACGGGACATTATTGCAGAAAGGGAACCATTCAAAAAGACGGAAAAGAAATTTACCAGTTGTTGGCAGGAAAAGATGATAATAAAGACCAGTCGTATTTTTTATGTCAGCTATCACAAGCACAATTAGCAAAATCATTGTTTCCCATAGGGGAATTAACCAAACCACAAGTTCGTGAAATAGCTATGGAATTGGATTTGGTTACCGCAGAAAAGAAAGATTCCCAAGGGCTTTGTTTTATAGGTAAAGTGAAGTTGCCAGATTTTCTTCAACAGCAATTAAAACCTAAAGAGGGTATTATTGTTGAAATCCCAAAGGAACAAACTATTTTCAGTGAAGAAACTCCTGAATTTCATTCCGAAAAAGAAAAATTAGAATACCTATCTCGTAAAATCAATTATAAAGTCGATTACGGAAAAGTTGTTGGCAAACACCAAGGGGCCCATTATTTTACAAAAGGACAGCGCAAAGGGTTGGCTGTTGGAGGTACTTTAGAGCCATTATTTGTAATTGACACCGACGTTGAAGAAAACGTTATTTACACAGGCCAAGGAAAAGAGCACCCAGGTTTATTAAAAAAAGCATTGTTTGTTAGTAACGAAGAATTACATTGGATACGCGAAGATTTAGCTTTAGAAGTGGATGAAACTATGCAAGTAATGGCAAGAATTCGGTATAGACAACCATTACAACAAGCCACATTGCACAAAGTAGATGCTGGTTTGTATGTTGAGTTTGAAGCATTTCAATCGGCCATTACCGAAGGACAATTTGTGGCGTGGTATTTAGAAGATGAGTTAGTAGGTTCGGGGGTTATTTCTTAAATTGCAATAACTTAAATTCAATTTATATGAAGAAGCGTTTGTTGCTTTTTGGGGTTTTATGCACTCAGTTCATGGTTTTGGCACAGCAAGATGCATGGGTGTATTTAAAAGACAAGCAAAATGTTGAAACTTCTATTGTAAATCCAACAACAATTTTATCCCAAAAAGCAATTGATAGAAAAAATAGGCACAATGTGGTTATTGATGCGCGTGATGTACCTGTAAATGAATCCTATATAACTCAACTTAAAAATGCTACCGGTATTACCGTAATGGCAAAATCCAAATGGTTTAATGCAGTTCATGTAAGAGGGGCCGAAACGGATATTAACAATCTAAAAACAACTTTTTCTTTTGTAGACCACATAGAATTTGCCAACAGAAGTTTGAATACTTCTAAAAAATCTCAAGAAAAAAATCAATCAAAATTTACGAGTGCTTTAACCAATTTTACTTATGGTACTGCAGCCAATCAAATTGAAATGATAAAAGGCGAGCAACTTCATTTAGCAAATTATACCGGTACAGGAATGACGGTAGCGGTTATTGACGCAGGTTTTCCTAATGTAAATAATATGGCTGGTTTTCAACGTTTAAGAAATGCCAACAATATTTTAGGGACTTATGATTTTGTGGGTAGAGATACCGATGTTTATACCAATACCACCAGTAATCATGGAACCTTGGTTTTAAGCACCATGGCTGGTTATATTGAAAACCAGTTTGTTGGTACGGCACCCGATGCATCTTATTATTTGTTTATAACCGAATATGCCCCAACTGAAAATCCTGTAGAAGAAAGTTATTGGGTAGAAGCAGCTGAACTCGCCGATAGTTTAGGCGTAGATGTTATAAATTCATCGTTAGGATATACAACTTACGACAATGCAAATTACAGTTATTCGCCGTCTGATATGAACGGAAATACCGCTTATATTTCAAAAGGAGCTAATATTGCTTTTGAAAAAGGAATTTTGGTTGTTAATTCCGCAGGAAACGATGGAAATACTAGTTGGCAAATTGTAGTTGCTCCGGCAGATGCTGCTGGGGTGTTCAGTATTGGTGCTGTACAATCTAATGGTTTGTATGCTACTTTTAGTTCTAGAGGGAATATTACACAACCCACACGTAAACCTGATGTGGTAGCGCAAGGCCAAGGTAGTGTGGTAATTTTCGAAAATGATGTTATAGCTAGTGCTAACGGAACATCATTTAGTTCGCCTATTATGTCAGGTGGTTTAGCGTGTTTATGGCAAGCTTTGCCAAATAAAACAAATGCAGAAATTATGCAGTTGGTTCGAGAATCAGCTTCACAATATAATTCTCCTGATTATTTTTTAGGTTACGGTATCCCAAATTTACAAACAGCATTAAATTTAGCGCTTTCCATTGATAAGAATGATAAAGATATTGCTGTTAGCTTATTTCCAAACCCCGTGAAAAAGTTTGCTTATTTAAAGCTGCCTATTTCGGAAGAACGAGTTTCTATAACTGTTTTCAATATGTTAGGAAAGTATTTGTTTGAAACAGTGGTTACTCCTTTAAACAACAAAATGGATGTCTCCAGTCTATCTAAAGGAGTGTACTTTGCTAAATTGGAGTCTAATAACGTTTCTAAAACAATTAAGTTCATCAAAAACTAAATGTCCAAAAATAGAATTACCGAATTATTCAATATCAAGCATCCAATAATTCAAGCAGGAATGGTTTGGAACAGTGGTTGGCGATTGGCATCGGCGGCAAGTAATGCTGGTATTTTAGGATTGATTGGTGCGGGCTCTATGTATCCAGAAGTGTTGCGAGAGCATATTCAAAAATGTAAAAAAGCAACCGATAAACCTTTTGGGGTAAACGTGCCCTTGTTGTATCCAAATATCCAAGAAATCATGGATATTATTGTAGATGAAGGCGTGAGCATAGTATTTACATCAGCAGGAAACCCAAAAATGTGGACATCGTGGTTAAAAGAACATGGTATTACAGTGGTGCATGTGGTTAGTAGTGTTAAGTTTGCTTTAAAAGCCCAAGAGGCAGGTGTAGATGCTGTTGTTGCCGAAGGTTTTGAAGCTGGTGGCCATAATGGAAGGGATGAAACCACAACGTTTACATTAATTCCCATGGTAAAAGAACAAATTCAAATTCCTTTAATTGCTGCAGGTGGTATAGCAACGGGTCGTGCTATGTTAGCGGCCATGGTTTTAGGTGCCGATGGTGTTCAGGTTGGTAGCAGGTTTGTTGCTAGTACAGAAAGTTCATCACACAATGCTTTTAAGCAATTAGTAGTGAATGTAAAAGAAGGTGATACCCAATTAACACTTAAAGAATTGGCGCCAGTACGATTGATAAAAAATAAGTTTTATAATGATGTTCAAGAGCTTTATAAAAAGTCTCCCACAACAGAACAGTTGAAAGAATTATTAGGTAGAGCAAGAGCCAAAAAAGGTATGTTTGAAGGCGATTTAGATGAAGGCGAGTTGGAAATAGGTCAAGTGGCAGGCCTAATACATGATATAAAGCCCGTATCACAAATTGTTGAAGAAATGTTGTTTGAGTTTGAGTTAGCCAAAGAACATTTTAAACGTTTGTAGAATAAAAAAGGAGGAAAGTTTATTTTCCTCCTTAAATTTTTAAAACATTAACTAATATATCTTAAATCCCTGTAAAACAAAAGCTAATAGTTTTTAAAATGCTATATATTCTTAATAAGAGAATGTCTATTTGGTTAATATAAATGTATGAAAAAGCGTTCTATTTAATATTTGGACTTGTCACAAGTTATTAACATTTGTTAATTTATTTCTTCTTTATGATTCTCTTTAAAAATTGGTCTATGCTATTCCTAAAGCTTACTTTTGCATGATGCAATTAAAAGACTATACCAGAGAATTTAAATACAATTGGCAATTGGCTGCCCCAGTTATGTTGGGTATGTTGGGGCATACCTTTGTAGGTTTTGTAGATAATATTATGGTAGGTCAATTAGGAACTGCCGAACTCGCTGCGGTATCCTTGGGCAACAGTTTTATGTTTATAGCCATGTCTTTGGGTATTGGTTTTTCAACAGCCATAACACCTTTAATAGCAGAAGCTGATGCCGAAAATAATTTCGAAAGGGGTAAATCTACATTTAAGCACGGGTTATTTTTATGTACTATTTTAGGTATTGCTCTTTTTTTAATTCTACTTTCAGCAAAACCACTTATGTATTTAATGAAACAACCCATTGAGGTTGTTGAATTGGCAATTCCGTATTTAGATTTGGTAGCATTTTCATTAATACCATTAATCATATTCCAAGGTTTTAAACAGTTTAGTGATGGTTTGTCCATGACACGCTATCCCATGTATGCAACCATAGTAGCTAACATTTTGAACGTAGTCTTAAACTATTTACTAATCTTCGGGAAATTTGGTTTCCCAGAAATGGGGATTGTAGGAGCTGCATATGGAACACTAATTTCAAGAATATTTATGGTTTGGTATATCTGGTTTTTACTAAAGCTGAAAGAAAAATCGAAAGTATATGTAACCCAAATAAAGTTTTTTGTTTTAGATAAATTAATGCTTAAAAACATAATGAATTTAGGTTCGCCAAGTGCTATGCAAATGTTTTTTGAAGTCGGTATTTTTACCGCAGCTATTTGGCTGAGTGGGTTGTTGGGTAAAAATCCACAAGCGGCAAATCAAATTGCTTTAAACTTAAGTTCTATGACATTTATGGTTGCAACAGGGTTAAGTGTAGCCGCTATGATACGTGTAGGAAATCAAAAAGGGTTGCAAAATTATGTTGAGTTACGTCGGGTTGCATTTTCCATATTTTTATTAGGCATTATTTTGGCATCGTGTTTTGCAATTATGTTTTTTGTTTTTCATAATCAATTGCCAAAGCTGTATGTGGATTTTGAAGATGCTAAAAATTTAGTTGATAACACCGAAGTAGTTGGAATTGCCTCAAAACTTTTAATTGCGGCTGCCATTTTTCAATTAAGTGATAGTGTACAGGTACTCGTATTAGGAGCCTTAAGAGGTTTACAGGATGTTAAAATACCAACTATTATCACCTTTATTTCATATTGGCTTATAGGGTTTCCTATTAGTTGGTTTTTAGGAAAAGAAGATGCCTTTGGTAGTTTTGGTATTTGGTTGGGCTTGTTATCAGGATTAACAACCGCTGCTATTTTATTGTATATTCGATTCAATTATCTCACAAAAAAACTAATTTTGTCAAAAATGTAAAGTCGTTGGTTGTGGAGTCGTTTAGTTGATTTGCAACTACTCAGCTTAACAACTAAACAACAAACAACTAAAGAAAAAAATATGAGCCTTCCAAAATTTATACTAGGCGATAATACCGATTATCCGAATGCTATTTATGTGATTCATACTGAATTCCCTCGATTTATTATAAACCTAGAAGATGATGAAATTGAATGGTTTGAAGATTTTGATGATGAAGATGAACAGGAATTGTTGGCAGAAACTGAAAATATGATAAAACTTGCTACCGAGTTTTACGACAATGAAATTTTAAAATACGAAGACTAATTCTGCGTTAAGGGTAGCAGTGGAAAGCCCACAGCGAGGACTTGTAACGGATAACCTGACCCGACAGGGTAACGCCAAAATAATTATAGATGATTGAACGTCTTTTAGAATACGATGCCACATTATTTTTGTTTTTAAACAATTTAGGCTCGCCAACTTGGGATAATTTGTGGTTAATAATTACCCATGAGGCTACATTTGTGCCATTGTATGTTATATTGTTATTTTTTTTATACAAGAAATTCGGGCTTAAAGCATTACTGATTTTTGTTGTGCTAGTAGCTTTAATGATAACGTTTACCGACCAAATAACCAATGTTTTTAAAAATGGTTTTGCTAGACCAAGACCTTGTGGTGAAGCGGCATTAATAGACCATATGCGTTTTATTGCAGTACGTTGTGGTAAGTATGGTTTCTTTTCCGGACATGCATCAAACTCAATGGCTGCGGCAGTTTTTGCTGGGTTAATGCTGAAACCATATTACAAAAACTTGATATTTATTTTGCTGTTTTGGAGTGCAATGGTTGCATACAGTAGAATTTACGTCGGGGTTCATTATCCGTTAGATATTGTTTGCGGATTAATCTTTGGTGCAATAACCGGTTTTGGGTTTTATAAATTGGCTAAATACCTTTTAGCTAAATATATACCAACTTAATTTTTGTTAGGCTATTACTGTTAGGGCTTTTTCTAATATTGAAATATCAATAGTTCTATTTTTTATCATTAAAAATTCACCATCAATTTGAATTTGAAATATAGGTCTGTCTTTTTTTGTAATTTTTATTTGTTTGGTTTGATAGTTTTTAACTTCTTTTAAAATATGATGCTTTTTTAGCAACATTAATATTGAAAACAAAACTATTTTAAAAAAACTAAGTTCAGGAACAATTAATATATCTAGCATACCATCTTGTAGTGATGCTTTTGGGGTTAAACTTACATTATAACCCATTTGATTAGAGTTTGAAATGAAGATTAAAAAAGGCTTATGACCGATGGTTTTTCCATTAAGTTCGGTTTCAACTTCTAAAAGTTTATTAGATTTTTTTAATGATTTTAAAGTTGCTTTTACATAACTAATAAGCGTTCTCTTGTTTGAAGCTTCGTAATGTTTTATTACTTGTGCATCAAAGCCGATGCCTGTATTGCTAAAAAAATAATTGTTGTTCAGTTGGCCAACATCAATTTGTTTTATAGTTTGACTTTTAATTAATGTAAGCGCACTATTTAAATCTTTTGGAATGTTTAAATTAGATGCTAAACCATTTCCAGAGCCAACAGGAATGATTCCAAGAATGATAGGTAGGTTAACTAAACAAGAAGCAACTTCGTTAATAGTGCCATCGCCACCACAAGCTACTATAATGTCGGCGTTTTCGCTAATAGACTCCTGGGTAAGTTTAATAGCTTGTTTTTTATAGGCTGTTTGCTTAATTACAATGTTGAAGTCCTTTTTATTGAAATATTTTTCAAGAAGCTCTAAATTAAGATTATTGTTACCTTTGCCAGCTATTGGGTTTAGGATAAAGTGTATATGTTTCACTAATTATTTTTGTTTAAGCTCGTTGCTTATAAAGGCCGCAAAAAGGGATAAATACCTGGTTTTGCTAATTTGTTGTTGTATGTATTTTGACTGTTTGGGAATAAATAATGCAAATATAGCTTACTAAGTCAATAGTTAATAAAGATGGAATTGTTTTTTTGAATATTAATGTCAGTACCAAAAATATTAAGACGTGAGTTTTACTATTGAAAACTTTTTTTAGAAAACATTATTTTAAATATTGTTTAGCAGGTTTTGTTTTTTATTAAGAATAAAACTTAAACTATTCTTTTAAGGGAACTGCAATTTTAACATCGTCCCAAGCCATAGTTAAGGCTAAACTATCGGTAGAATTATCAAAAGCTATGGTAAATTGTTCTACAGGAGCATTTAGTTTATTAACAGGCACTTCAACATCTACAACATCATAATTAGGATCCCACATAGGTTGCATTTCAGAGTTTACACCCCACGAGTATTGTTTGGAATTAAAAAGAACACTCCAAGTGCTGTCTCTTGGTACAGTCCAAAGTGTATATTTTCCAGCAGGTAAAGCCATACCGTTTATGGTTAGGTTTTGATTGGTTTCAAAAGTTGTCGCTTCGTTGGCACCTGTTCTCCAAACCTGATCGTAAGGCACTAATGCACCAAAAATTTCCCTTCCTTTTTTATAAGGTCTGTTATAAAACACTTTAAGTTTTAAATCGTTAAGTTTAAATTCAACCGTATCTTTTGGACTTAAGCGTTTTTCAAAAATATTTTCAACAAAACAAGAATATAAAAATAAGCCTATGGCAATGATGGATAGTAGTATTAAAATGCGTTTCAAAAAGGTATTCATAAATTGGGAATTATTTGGTATAAAGATACTTTAAAAAGTAATAATTACTAAAACACAAACGTACAATTCTTTAGTTTTGTTTTGATGGATCAAAAAAAAAAAAATAATTTTTTGCAACACTCTACTTTTTTTATCGTCTTTAAAATGAACTAACTTAAAACCAAAAGTTGAATTGGCATGTTTCAGGTTGACATTATAGAACAATGTAAACAAAATAACCGAAAGGCACAATTGCAGTTGTACAACCAGTACTGCAATGGTATGTATAATGTTGCCAAACGGTTTTTGAAGGATGCCGATGATGCTGAAGATGTCGTTCAAGAAGCTTTCATCAAAGCCTTTTCAAAACTTCATCAATACAACGCAGAAGTAACTTTTGGTGCTTGGTTAAAACGTATTGTAATAAACAAAAGTATCGATTTTTTAAAATCTAAAAAGCAACAACTTTTTGAATTGGAAGAGGCGCACCTAAAAGTTGTAGATACTTTTGAAGAAGACAAATGGTTGGTAGAAGACACAATTACATTAAACGATGTAAAAAGAGCAATCAATAATTTACCTGAAAAGTATCAATATGTAGTGATGCTTTATTTGATTGAGGGTTACGATCATCAAGAAATATCAGAAATTTTAAATATTTCTGAAGTGGCATCACGCACACAATTATTTAGAGGTAAAGTAAAATTGCAAGAACTGTTAATTCATAAAAAAAATGGCACAAGGAATTAGAGCATTATTTAAAGATGAGGAACTTGAGCAGGAAACCATGCCAAAAAATCATCAAAAACGATTTCTCAAAAAGTTAGATGCAGCATTGCCAGTACAAAAACCAAAATTTAATTGGTTAAAAATAGCCGCTAGCATTATAGTGCTTTTAGGGATGAGTTTTGGAGCGTATAATTTTTTTAAACAGGAAATGCCCGCACCCAACCATGTGGCGACACAGAGTATAGAAATTAAAACACTGAGCTATGTATCACCTGGGTTAAAAAAGGTTGAAGATTATTATTTGGCAAGTATTAATTTTGAATTGTCTAAAATAGAATACACTCCAGAAACTAAAGAGCTTTTTGATGGGTATTTGGTGCAATTGGAAGAACTTGATAAAGAATACAAACGTTTGTCGGTTGAATTGACCCAATCGGGACCTAGTGAGTTAACAGTAAATGCATTAATTGATAATTTGAAATTTCGTTTAAGTCTATTGTATCGTTTAAGAACACAATTAAAAGAATTGAACGCTTCCGAAACTAAGGTGGGTGAAGGGTTGCAATCTATCTAAAAAAAAAATCAAAAAATGAACAAATCAATTATAAATAGAGCGCTTATAGTATTAAGTTTCTTAGTAGTTGGTACGCTATTTTCTCAACAGAAACTTACTAAAACAACACAGTCTGTTGATGTAAATAAGGATGTTACCATCAATTTAAATACAAGTTACACAAACATTGTTTTTGATACTTGGAATAAAAACACCGTAGAAATTGAAGCTTATATAGAAGGCGAAAAACTAAGTGGAGATGCTCTAAAAAAAGCCTTAAAAGAATGGCAAATTAAGGTAAATGCCTCTAAAAGTGCTGTTACCATTTCAACAAAAGACAGTGGTTCTTCTTCTTGGTCGCATAGTTACAGCGATCATGATAGCAATGCTGTAGATGCCGTTTTAAAAGAATTAAAATTTGAATTGGCCGAAATACCAGAATTGCCAGAATTGCCACCAATTCCTAAGGCTCCAAAAATGCCCAAAATGCCCAAAATGCCCGAGTTGCCAAAATTACCAGAAGGCATAAGCAAAATGCAGTTCGATTATGATGCTTACCAAAAGGAAGGCGAGAAGTATTTAAAAGAATATTCAAAGAATTTTGAATCGGCTTACGGTAAAGATTATGCCAAAAAAATGGAAGCTTGGGGCGAACAATTCGGAAAAGAATGGGGCGAAAAGTATGGAAAGGAAATGGAGGCATGGGCTAAAACGTTTGATGGTAAATGGGAAGAGAAATACGGCAAACAAATGGAAGCTTGGGGCGAGCAATTTGCCAAACGTATGGAACAACAAGCAGAAAGAATGAAACAACAAGAACGTATGGCAGTTGAGCGTGAAAAACATGCAGAGATGCGGGAAAAGCATTCTCAAGAAAGAGAAAAATTGGCTGAAGAAAGACGCGTTTTAATTGAAAAAATGGTAGGTGAGAAATCGAATGTTCATGTGAAGAAAACCATTAAGATTAAAATGCCAAAAGGCGCTAAATTAAAAGTAAACGTAAGGCATGGTGAAATAGAATTTGCTTCAAATATTGATAACTTAAAGGCAGATTTAGCTTATACCAAGCTTACAGCACAAAGCATTAATGGGAGTTATACTTCCATTAATGCTTCCTATTCGCCCATTTACGTAGCCTATTGGAATTTAGGCAATTTAAATATTAATTATGTCGAAAATGTAAAGTTGAACCATGTGAAACAGTTGGTTTTAAATTCAAATTCATCAAACGTTACTATAAATAATTTATTGGGAAATGCGGTTATTCAAGGGAATATTGGCGATTTAAAAGTTTTGAAAATAGACGATGCCTTTACTAATTTAAATGTATCGCTTCAAAATAGTAATGCAACCATTTCACTTCCAAAAACCGACTGTAGTTTGCTTTTTAAAGGGAGCCATACCCGTTTTAGTCATCCCAAAAAAAACTCAAAAGATACTTCCACAACATTTTCTACAGGAAGTCCACATAGTGGAAAAAGCATTGTAATAAATGCTAAATACAGTAAAGTTGCTATGCAATAACCTACGTTGTTTTGATATGCAATTTACAAGATTCTATAATGGTTTCAACAGGAGTTAAATAATCAAACCACAAGGTGTTTTCATCCTTTTTAAACCAAGTTAGTTGTCTTTTGGCAAAGCGCCTGCTATTCTTTTTTATTTCAGAAATCGCAAAATCTAAAGTCCATTCGCTTTCCAAATAATTGAAAAGTTCTTTGTAGCCAACTGTATTTAAGGCGTTCAGTTCTTTATAAGGAAGTAGATTTTTAACTTCATCCAGTAAACCTTGTTGCATCATCATATCTACCCTTTGGTTGATGCGGTTGTAAATGGTTTTCCTTTCAGCAGTTAAACCAATAGTAATGGTTTTAAAATTCCTGTTGCCTTCTTTTTTGTTTAAAAATGACGAATAGGGCATTCCGGTACCCATACAAATTTCTAAAGCACGAATAACCCGATGCGGATTATCGATAGCAATACTATTGTAAGATACGATATCAAATTCTTTAAGTTGGTTTTGTAGATAGGTGAGTCCTTTGTTTTCTAAATCGGAATTTAAAGTTTCCCTAATGTTCGCATCTACCTCAGGAAAATCGTCCAAGCCTTTAGTAACGGCATCTACATACAACCCAGAACCACCCACCATAATAACTACATTATGTTTTTTAAACAAAGTGTTAAGTGTGTTTAAAGCATCTTTTTCAAAAGCACCAACGTTGTAATTGTCTTGTATGGATTTGTTGTGAATGAAATGATGTTTAGCAGCTGCTAGTTCTTCCTTTGAGGGAGCTGCTGTACCAATACTCATTTCTTTAAAAAACTGTCTGGAATCTGCCGAAATTATTTCGGTATTAAAATAATTGGCCAGTTTTATACTTAAAGCGGTTTTGCCAATGGCGGTAGGTCCAATTATGGAAATAAGATATTTAGACATTGTGTAATTTATTGCCGCATCTTCTGCAGTAGGAAGCATCGCTAAAAACAATATCGGTACCACAGTTTGGGCAAGAGCTGGTTGATGCGTTTGATGTTTTATCTTTAGAGGCAGTATATTCGGCTGAAACAATACCGGTTGGCACAGCAATAATTCCGTAACCAATAATCATGATAACAGTGGCCAAAACTTGTCCGACAGCCGTTTGTGGTGTTATGTCTCCAAAACCTACTGTTGTAAGTGTTACAATACACCAATAAATGCTTTGTGGAATACTTTTAAAACCATTTTCGGGACCTTCAATAAGGTACATTACGGTACCTAAAATGATTGAGATAATAAAAACAAAAAAGATAAAAATGAATATTTTGGAACGACTGTTTCTTAAAGCTCTTATAAGTTTATTGGATTCGCCCACAAACCTAATCAGTTTTAATATTCTAAATACCCTTAGAAGCCTCAATGCTCTAAACACCGATAAGAAATGAGAGTCTAAAATGAAATATGAAATGTATTTGGGTAGGGTAGAAAGCAAATCGACAATACCGTAAAAACTAAATATGTATTTTTTTGGTTGATTGACGCAAATGATTCTTAATATGTATTCTATTGAAAATAATATGGTTATAATCCATTCTGAAATATTAAAGAAACTATGATACTTTTCGTCAAAAGATTCTACACTTTCAAGCATTACAATTATAATGCTGTAAATAATAGCAACTAATAAAGTAATATCAAAAACCTTTCCAGCAGGTGTGTGGGTACCATATATAACTTCGTGAAGTTTGTTTTTCCAGTTGGGTTTTTGCTGCATATTCATAGTTTTCAAAAGTAATAAAAGATTTATTACTTCTTTTTTAATAATATAAGAGAATTGGTTTGAATGTCAACAATCTTATTCATAAATTCTTTTAGATAAGGATAGTATTCAGGTTCAAAAACAGCTTCATTAAATTTAATTCTAAATATAAGATTAAGAGAATTTTCAACTAAATTACTTGAAAAAATTATTTGTCCTTTGCCATTTGGTAAATTTAGGGCAAGATCTTCTGGTTTTTCTAAAATAGTGTACGAATCGCCAAAATTAAGCTTAAAGGAGTAGTAATATGTATCTTTATATCCAAAATCAATAGGATAGGTTCTTTCTTGAAGTTTAAAAGGGTTTTCATTAAAAAACTTAATGATGAATGGATTTAAATAAATATTATCTCCTGTTATGTTTTCTTCAAATTCAATATCGTAAGTTTCTATAAAATCTGGACTTGTTTTGCCTTCACTTAATACTTTATGATTTGAAATTTCAACATTTGGATATTTATCATGAATTTTATTTATATACAATTCTCTATTTGGGTAATATGCTTTTCGTGAGTTTAATGCATGGTAGCCTGTGTTTTTTACATAAACATTACCTAATATGTTTTCTTTAGCATCTAAATTTAGCTCAACTTTATATTGTACGGTCGATGCTTTTTCAGGCTCAATGTCAATCCAATCGCTTTTGCTATTAAAATCTAAAATACGTCCATATCCATTTAAACACTTAAAAGGAATGTCTCCAAAATTTAAGTATTTATCGGTGGCATCCAAAAAATATTTTTTACCATCAATTGTGGCCTGCACTATTAGATAATTGAATTCTGAAATTACAGGGAATATTTTTGTTGCAAAGCCATTGTTTCTAGTAGAAAGTAAAACGGGTTTTACGTTTATTCCAGCGCCTTCCAATAAATTGTGAAGTAATATATTTATTGATGAAACATTACCGGATTTGTTTTTAATAAGGTCTTTAACAGAGACATCATTAAATATTCGATACTCATCATTCCAAGTGTAGTTTTCTTGAACATAATTATAAATACTTTGTGCTTTTTTTAAAGCATCAGCTTCACTTAAAATGTCATTGCTTAATAAGTTTTCAGTATCAATAGATTTTGTAAGTTGTTTGCCAATATTAACATCTTTTCTTAGTTCATCATCAACTGTTTCCCAAGTTTTAGTATAGTTGTCTGTTATGCCATCAAAACCACTATATATTTTTAATTCATACTCAATTCTTGCTAAATAGTTCGATTTGCTTGTCATGTGGTCTTCTTCAATAAAAGCAGGGATATTTTCCATGGCATAAATATACTTGCCACAATGTGCAACACCACCGTTAAAGGCGCGTAAACATTCTTTTTCTACCGAGGTGGTATTTGTTTTTAGTTTTCTGCCACCAACCAATTTTATATTATATTCATAATTACCAGGAATACTTGCTCTGTATTCACTATATAATTTGGGAATATCTTCTTGAAAACTCCAGCCCTTATAATTAAACATAAAAGGAGAACTAAGGGTATAACTATAGGTTATTATCGAGCCTTCTTTAATATTGGGTAACGTAAATTTTATCAGTGTGTGGTTCTCATCATATTTTTCTTCAAAAATATCTTTTTTATCAATTTTAGTGGAAACAATATTATTGTCAACAAGGTTATAAGTAGTTGCAATAATGTCTTTAATTGATTCCTCAGCTTTACTACTGCTGTATAAATGAATGGAGATGTTGGCTTTGTTAAAACCTTCCCTATTTAAAATTTTAACTTTGCGTTTTATTTCTGTTTTAAGTTTAAAATCATCTGAATCAACATAACTATTTCCAAAATCGTATATAACTAAGGCGTTGGCTGTACTATCTTTTACAAATGTTGAGGATTTAATATCATCAAAAGTTACATTATAAGTTTCTGAATTGTAGTTTTCTTGAGCAAAACTTAATAAACTAGAAAGAATAAGTAGGAAAGTAAGATGTTTTTTCATGGTTATGTTGGCGTTTGTCCTAAAACATTGTCATAAATTTCTTAAAATTTATTAATCAAACAAAATTATTTTTGCTTTATTGTTTTTCCTTAAATAACTTTGAATGATATGTTGGGTATCCCTGTTGTTTTGCATGGGGGTTACAATAGATTCTAAAACCTCAATATTGTTTATTTGATAGTTTAAATTGAAAAAGCCCAAACCTTTAAATATGCCGTTTTCTATCAAAATGGCACTGCGCTCATCAATATCTCTGCCTTTATCTATAATTAACATATTTTTGTTTTTATAACTGTTCTTGTTGATTAATGCTTCAACGCGTTGGTTATATATTTCGGCTGGTTCTTTTTGAATACAGGCACCTTCACAAGTTTTTATGTCGTAATTAAAACAACTGGTTTTGGTTTTGTACAAGCCTGTTAGTTTTTGACACAGCTTATAATCTTCAACAGCTTTGGTTATAAAGCTTTTTCCGCTTTGGCGGTTACTAAAAGTAGTAATTGGGTTTTTTCGACCATCCACCGCATCAATTTTTAAGTTCATGTATCCGTCGTCATCAACAAAACTATATAGGGCATGCGTAAAAACAGTGCGACGTAATGATCTGTTAAATATAGGTTTAACGCGTTTTATTTCTTCGCTTTCTTTTAAAAGTGCTACCAATTCGCTACCCGTAGTTTCGTAGGTGACAGCGGTAACTTGTGCTTGTATTTTTTTTGATTTTTGATTGGTACTCGTAAAATGTTGGTTGATACGCTGTTTGATATTTTTACTTTTTCCAATATAGATAATCTCACCATCAGATTTATGAATGTAGTAAACACCTGTTACTGTTGGCAATTCTTTTATAATATTTAAATGCCTTGGTTCTAATTGAAGCTTGGGGTTTAGTCTGATAGATTGCTGGATGATGCTTTTAGTAGTGTCTTTATCTAAAAGCATTTGGAACAGTTTAACTGTTGCCAAGGCATCGCCCGATGCGCGGTGTCTATCGGTTACGGGGATTCCGAGAGAGCGGACTAATTTGCCCAAACTATAGGAGTCTTGCCCAGGAATTAAATCTTTAGCAAGTTCTACGGTACACAGTGAAGGACGAATATATTCAAAACCCAAACGGTTAAATTCGGTGCATAAAATTCGGTAATCGAATTGGGCATTGTGGGCTACTAAAATGCAATCCTCGGTAATTTCAACAATGCGTTTTGCAACCTCATAGAATTTGGGTGCATTGCGTAACATGCTATTGTTGATGCCTGTTAAATTAACAACAAAGGGTTGAATGTCACGCTCTGGATTTATAAGGCTTATAAACTGATCGACTACCTTGTGTCCATCAAATTTATAGATAGCAATTTCTGTGATGCCTTCTTCATTATACTTACCCCCAGTGGTTTCTATGTCTAATATTGCGTAAATAGTAGTTTAAAGTTTAAAGTTTCAAAGCCCCAGAGCTTCAAAGTTATTAATTTTGCCTAAAGCCTAAAGCCTAAAGCCTAAAGCCTAAAGCCTAAAGCCGTTCACCAAATATACTACTCCCCACTCTAATCATGTTGCTACCACAATCAATGGCTAAGATATAATCACCACTCATTCCCATACTAATGGTTTCAGGTTTAAAGTTAAATGTTTTGATCGATTTTAAATCATCAAATACTGTTTTTAACAAAGTGAATTCTTTTTTAATTTGATTTTTATTTTCGGTGAAGGTTGCCATTCCCATAACACCCATAACTTGAATGTTTTTTAATGTTGAAAAGGCTTCAGATTTTAGTATCTCGGAAGCTTCAGATACCCTCATTCCAAATTTAGAATCTTCCGAAGCTATTTTTATTTGAAGCAAACAATTGATAATTCTATCATGTTTTTTAGCCTGTTTGTTTATTTCTGCTAATAATTTAAAATTATCAACCCCATGAATTAAACTCACAAACGATGCCATGTACTTTACTTTGTTACTTTGTACGTGCCCAATCATGTGCCATTCGATGTCTTTGGGCATGGCTTCATATTTCTCTACCATTTCTTGTATTTTATTTTCTCCAAAAATACGTTGTCCCGCATTGTAGGCTTCCATTAAATCGCTCACGGGTTTGGTTTTTGAAACGGCAACCAAAATAACGTGGTTGGGTAGGGTAGATTTTATATGTTTAAGATTCT
Organism: Mariniflexile sp. HNIBRBA6329; assembly: GCF_043558645.1. NCBI lineage: Bacteria > Pseudomonadati > Bacteroidota > Flavobacteriia > Flavobacteriales > Flavobacteriaceae > Mariniflexile > Mariniflexile sp. HNIBRBA6329. Next base: position 52,746 of record NZ_JBIFXS010000015.1, read on the forward strand.
CTTGTATGTGCATGGTATGTTGTTGATTTGTATGTTGTTAAGTCGTTTGTTGTTAAGTCGAAAAAAGAAACTACAACTAAACAAATCACGACAACCGACGAACCTTTTATTATTATAAAGTTGTTTGTTGTTAAGTCGAAAAGGAATTACGACTAAACGACTCCACGACAAACAGCTAGACTTATTTAAGGAATTGCGAAGAAACACGTTCTGCTTTTTTGCTTTCAGAATAATCATAAAAACCTTCACCAGATTTTATACCTAATTTTCCGGCCTTAACCATATTTACCAATAACGGACAAGGAGCGTATTTAGGGTTTTTAAACCCATCGTACATCACGTTAAGAATGGATAAGCATACGTCCAATCCAATAAAATCGGCAAGTTGTAAAGGCCCCATGGGGTGCGCCATACCCAATTTCATAACGGTGTCAATTTCCTGTACGCTAGCAACACCGTTGTACAAGGTTTCGATAGATTCGTTTATCATGGGCATTAAGATACGGTTGGCTACAAACCCAGGATAATCGTTCACTTCCACAGGTATTTTTCCTAAGGTTTCAGATAAAGCCATAATAGTTTTAGTAACGGCATCACTGGTATTGTAGCCACGAATAATTTCAACCAATGGCATAATAGGCACGGGGTTCATAAAATGCATGCCAATTACTTGATCAGGTCTTGAGGTTGCTGCAGCAATTTGCGTTATGGAAATAGAGGAGGTGTTGGTTGCCAAAATAGTTTCTTTTGCACAAGCTTCATCCAACTGTTTAAAAATATTCAGTTTTAAATCTATGTTTTCGGTAGCAGCTTCCACCACTAAATCAACATGTTTGACGCCTTCAATAATACTAGTAAAGGTTGAAATGTTTTGCAGCGTTTCCTCTTTTTTAGATTCCATAATGGTTTCCTTAGCCACCATTCTATCAAGGTTTTTTGCAATAGTTGCTAAACCTTTCTTTAGAGATGCTTCACTTATATCAATAAGGTTTACATTAAATCCGCTTTGGGCAAAAGTATGTGCAATACCATTTCCCATAGTGCCAGCTCCTATTACAGCTATATTTTTCATGAAATGATTTAAAAAGTTTCAAAGCTCCAAAGTTTAAAGCTTCATAGTTTATTTTGTCTACCGTGTCTCTTACTAAAAACAATTAATAATCTGCGTAGCAACACGTAAAGCCTCCGTACCATCATGAAGCGTTACTTCGGGAGCGGTATTGGTATTTATGGCGTTTGCAAAAGATTCCAACTCATCTAAAATAGAATTGTTGTTTGCCACATGCGGATTATCAAAATATATTTGTTTTTTCTCGCCTTCAGCGTTTTGAAGTACCATATCAAAATCACCCGGACTATCAGGAGCATCTTTCATTTTTACCACCTCGCATTTTTTCTCTAAAAAGTCAACTGATATGTAAGCATCCTTTTGGAAAAAACGTGCTTTACGCATTTTTTTAAGCGAAATCCTACTGGCGGTTAGGTTAGCAACACAGCCATTTTCAAATTCAATACGCGCATTGGCAATATCGGGTGAGTTGCTAATAACCGCAACACCACTCGCGCTAATATTTTTTACTTTCGATTTTACAACACTCAAAATAATATCAATATCATGAATCATTAAATCCAACACTACGGGCACATCGGTACCACGCGGGTTAAACTCCGCCAAACGGTGCGTTTCAATAAACATAGGCGAATTAATATCATCTTTCACTGCCAAATACGCAGGGTTAAAGCGTTCCACATGCCCAACTTGACCTCTCAAATTGTTTTCAGCCAAAAGTTCCCTAATATGTTCAGCTTCTTCAACCGTATTCGTAATGGGCTTTTCAATAAAAATATGTTTTCCTTTGGCAATGGCTTTTTTAGCACAATCGTAGTGCGATAGCGTAGGCGTTACAATATCCACCATATCCACAGCATCAATAAGCGCATCAATAGAATTGAAAAATTTATATCCAAATTCAGCCTCTACCTTTTTGCCATTGGTTTCATCGGCATCATAAAAACCAACAAGCTCGTATTTGTCAGATTGTTTAAGAAGTCTTAAATGAATTTTTCCCAGGTGGCCAGCACCAAGTACTCCAGCTTTTAGCATCATATTTTAACGTTTTCAACAAAAATAAGATAATTAGGATACGAATTTGACAAATACTCCCGAAAATTTAGTCAAAAATAATTATTTGGGCACTACCCTTTGGGTCGGGCTTTCCACTTCAAATGCGAAGCATTCACGATTTCATTAATTTAAAATGGCCTGCATGAGTAATCCCTAGTGCGAGCATATTTGCTAAATGCCTTTATTGAAACTCCCGTTTCTGCATATCTATGAAAGTTTGTAATCAGTTCATTAAAAACAACATAAAATTTATTGTATTTTAAACTTTTTAAGCTTGAAATGTTTAACTAATTTTACCCTATAAACCAAACCAACATTGAAAGATACTTTTAAGCATAAAGGATTACGCCAACAGTTAGTTGTTACATTAAAAAACAAAGGCATAACAAATGAAGCTGTACTAAAGGCAATAGGGAATATACCTAGGCATTTGTTTATGGATTCTGGTTTTTTAGACTATGCCTATAAGGATATGGCTTTCCCTATTGCAGCAGAACAAACCATTTCGCAACCATACACCGTGGCGTTTCAAACGGAATTACTGCAAGTAAAAAAAGAAGACAAAATTTTAGAAATAGGCACGGGCAGTGGTTACCAAACAGCGGTTTTATGCGAGTTAGGAGCTAAAGTGTACAGTATTGAACGCCAACAAGAACTGTTTAAAAAAACCAACATCTTTTTACCCAAATTAGGATACCGTGCCAAAAAACTCATTTTTGGCGATGGCTATAAAGGTTTAAAAGAAGAGGCCCCTTTTGATGGTATTATAGTAACCGCTGGCGCACCATTTGTACCAAAACCCTTATTGAGTCAGTTAAAAATAGGAGGTCGGTTAGTAATACCTGTGGGCGAGGATGTGCAAATTATGACCCTTTTCATTAGAAAAGATATTAAAGAATTTGAACAGCACGAGTTTGGAGAATTTAGGTTTGTGCCTTTATTGGAGGATAAAAATTAACAGTCTAATCGTTAAGTTGCATGTTGTTTAGTCGTTACAACTTAACAACTCACTTTATTATTTAGGTAAATAATTTCGAGGTATCGGGTTTCTGCGGTTTTCGTTATCCCAAAAAACATTCACTATCCACCAGCGCGTGCCGTCGTTAAGTAATTGTATGCTGTTAATACCACGCATAAATGGTTCTTCATCTGTTTTACTATGAAACGATTCAAACGTACTAAAAACGTGGGCAATGTTACCAAAAGCATCCACAGTTCTGTGAACTTCTTTTTCAATAAAACCATTGTCAACTATCCATTTTCCTGAACTTTTAATGTAATCATCTGGCTTCATATAGCGTATTTGAAACTTACTTTCATCATTCTTTCCTGAAGTGATCAATTTTCCATCTGGGTGGAATAAATATTTAAAAAGCGCCCAATCTCTTTTTTTTCCTTTTTCACCGGAAATAGTGGCATATAAAGTGTTGATGGTACTATTAATAGTTAACACGTTCTCAGAATAATCTTTTGGAGTTTCTTTTTCTTTGCCTTTGCCTTGAGAATATATAGTTGAAGTTCCTAAAGAAATTAAAATTAGGAGTAACAATTTTTTCATTATTTTAAACATATTATTTACCTAAAAGAATGTTTGTAATTTATTTAAAGTTTTTCTTAATACGATCTAAATCTCGCTTATTGTCGCGGTCTTTTATGGTTTCACGTTTATCAAAAAGCTTCTTACCTTTTGCTAGGGCAATGTCCATTTTAGCAAACCCTTTTTCGTTAATAAACAAACGCAACGGTATAATGGTAAGCCCTGAACTTTGAACTTCTTTATGTAATTTTTTAAGTTCCTTTTTGTTCAGCAACAATTTTCGTTCCGCTTTTGGTCGGTGATTGTAATAATTGCCAAAAGCATACTCTTCAATGGTAGCATTGATTACAAAAAGTTCTCCTTTTTCATTAAATTCACAAAAGCTTTCAGCAATTGAGGCTTTACTGCTTCTAATCGATTTTATCTCCGTACCCGTTAGCACAATACCAGCCGTATACTTATCTAAAATTTCAAATAGAAAGCGCGCTTTTTTGTTTTGTATGTTTATGTTTTTTTGCATCGACCACAAAACTACATAAATTTATTTTTAGTAACTGATGGCTTATATTTAAAAGTTAAATAAAATTTAATACCTGTTATAGCGAAATAAATACAAGTAAATTAGCTTGTTGTTATTTTTTGAACGATTTACTGTTTATATGAAGAAAATAATTGGGTTTGTACTTGTTTTAATGTGTTTGGGGTCTTGCACTAGCGTTAAAAAGTATAACGAACAAATAACACGTTTACACGCTGTTGAAGATTTAAAAACCGACGTAGATAAAGTTTATCAGCAGTTAAAAAGTAACCACCCAAAACTGTACCAGTACACACCCAAAGCGGTGTTGGATTTTAAATTCGATAGTTTAAAAACAACTATCGTTACTCCCATAAATTCCCGCGAGTTTTATAAAAAGTTAGCGCCCGTTGTGGCTCAAGTAAAGCAAGGACACATATCGGTGGGGTCGGCAAATAGGCATTTCACAAAAAAGGAACGCAATAAATTGAAAAAGAAAAAATTTGAATTTTACGATTTAGATTTTGAATATTTAAATAATAAACTGTGGGTTTCAAACACAAAAGGAGAAGATTCTACGCTAATTGGTAGCGAAGTAGTTAAAATTGACAATGAAGATACCGATTATCTACTCAACATTTACAAAACATGGTTTTCATCTGATGGGTATAACAAAACACTTTATAATAAATATGTTGGTAAGGGGTTTTCAGCATTGTACTATAAAGACAAAGGGTTTAAAGATAGTTTGAGTATGACGTTTAAGTTGAAGGATTCACTATTCAGTAGAACTTTAAAACGGGTTGAAAAAGAAAAAAAGAAAGATTCCGTAGCCATAGATAGCTTTAAACCGTCTAAAACATTAAAACTGAGTCCGTCAGAAAAAAAGGAAAACAGAAAAGCAGCTAAAGAAAAACGAAAGTTTGATAGAAAACACGGTTTTATCAATAAAACAGAAGGCTATACGCGGACTTTCAAATTTTTGGAAGCAGATAGTACTGTGGCGTATATGAACATAAAATCCTTCTCAAATGGGAATTATAGAAAGTTCTATAAAGAAAGTTTTGAGTTGCTAGATTCCCTAAAAACCCAACATCTCATTTTAGATTTGCGGGATAATGGTGGTGGCAGAATAGCTGAGGTTGACTACCTGTATGCCTATTTAACAAACGAAAGCTATAAACTTGTTGAAGAAAGTGAAGTAAATACGCGCTTGCCATATTTTAAATATTTATTGAGCAACACCATGCCATTGGCAGTAAAGGTTTCTACGGTTCTAGTATCTCCCGCAATCATCGTTCAGAATTTAATCAAAACTAAAAAGAAGGATGATAAAATATACTACAAGCTTAGGTTTTCAAAAGAAAAAGAACCTCATCCTTTAAATTATAATGGGCAATTGTATGTGCTTATCAATGGGAATTCTTTTTCAGCATCCTCGTTACTTTCAACACATTTAAAAGCCAACAATCGTGCGGTTTTTGTAGGTGAAGAAACAGGTGGCGCCTACAATGGTTGCGTTGCAGGTATTTATAAAATTTATGAAATGCCTACTTCAAAACTTAAAATTAGAATGGGTTTAATGCAAATTGAAGCGCCTCAAAAGCAAACTCCAGATGGTTATGGTATTAAGCCTGATGTTGAAATTGTTCCAACGATTGAAGATATAAAACAGCATAAAGACCCAGAACTGGATTGGATTTTAAATACAATTAAAACCAATGAAAAATTATAGGAATAAATAGAATTAACTTAAAAGATTCTTATCTATAACGGGATTTATTTTCAATGTAATAGAAATAAAAATTACCATTATTAAAGATTTCTTTTTTATTGACTTCCCATAAAACATTTGTATTTTTGTTTCAATTTATAATAAACGAACTTCAATAATATAATATGAATTCATACGATGTAGCCGTTATAGGCTCGGGTCCTGGAGGTTATGTAGCAGCCATTCGTTGCGCACAATTAGGCATGAAAACTGCCATTATAGAAAAATACAACACGCTTGGTGGTACTTGTTTAAATGTTGGTTGTATACCAAGTAAAGCACTTTTAGATTCTTCGCACCATTACGAAGATGCTATCAAGCATTTTGAAGAACACGGTATTGAAATTCCTGGTGATATTAAAGTGAACCTTGAAAAAATGATTGCCCGTAAACAAGCGGTGGTAGATCAAACTACAGGTGGTATCGATTTTTTAATGAAGAAGAACAATATTGATGTATTTCAAGGTTTAGGAAGCTTTAAAGATGCAACTCATATTACAATTTTGGGTGATAAAACTATTGAAATTGAAGCGAAAAATACCATTATTGCCACAGGAAGTAAACCTTCCAGCTTACCTTTTATAAATATTGACAAAGAACGTGTAATCACATCTACCGAAGCTTTAAAACTTAAAGAAATTCCAAAACATTTAATCGTAATTGGTGGTGGTGTTATTGGTTTAGAGTTGGGTCAGGTTTACAAACGTTTGGGTGCTGAGGTTTCGGTTATTGAGTTTATGGATCGCATCATTCCAACCATGGATGGCGGCCTTTCAAAAGAACTTAATAAAGTATTGAAGAAGCAAAAATTCAACATCAATATATCCCACAAAGTAAAATCTGTAGAGCGTGTAGGTGATGAAGTTATTGTGAAAGCCGATAACAAAAAAGGTGAAGAAATCGAGTTTAAAGGCGATTATTGCTTAGTGTCTGTAGGGCGTCGTCCGTATACCGATGGATTGAATGCAGAAGCTGCAGGTGTGAAATTAACCGATAGAGGTCAAATTGAAGTGAACGACCATTTGCAAACAAGTGCTAAAAATATTTACGCCATTGGCGATGTGGTAAAAGGAGCTATGTTAGCGCACAAAGCGGAAGAAGAAGGTGTATTTGTTGCCGAAACGTTGGCGGGACAAAAACCACATATTGATTATAACTTAATTCCGGGCGTGGTTTACACATGGCCAGAAGTTGCTGCGGTTGGTAAAACTGAAGAGCAATTAAAAGAAGCTGGTGTAGAATATAAAACAGGGTCTTTCCCAATGCGTGCTTTAGGTAGAAGTAGAGCGAGTATGGATTTGGACGGTTTCGTTAAAATTTTAGCAGATAAGAAAACCGATGAAATTTTAGGGGTTCACATGATTGGCGCACGTGCAGCCGATATGATTGCGGAAGCCGTAGTGGCTATGGAATTTAGAGCATCTGCTGAAGATGTTTCAAGAATGTCTCATGCACATCCAACATTTACCGAAGCTATTAAAGAAGCGGCTTTAGCAGCTACTGAAGATAGAGCGTTACATATTTAACTTAATTCCTGCGAAAGCAGGAATCTCAATAAAAACAAAAAAGCGAACCAATTTGGTTCGCTTTTTTAATGATAAAATATTGTCCCGTCCTGAAATAGCGATACACTAAAACCTTAGTGTAATGAAAACACCAGAAAACAGTGGGTATGTAAAGCG
>NZ_JBIFXS010000016.1:0-53389 GCF_043558645.1 Mariniflexile sp. HNIBRBA6329
GCAAGCGTTAAAAAATTTATGGTAGGCTATGAAATGTTCGGGTCGCCACAACGCGATATTACTGCTGAAATTGCTTGCGGTAAATTGAAAGAACTTATTAATCTTTGATAAAATACTGTTCATTTGAATTTTTGATAATATCTACAATACTAAATATCTAAGACATATGGATTATTTAAATACTATTAATAAACTATCTAGTTCTTTTTGAGTAATACCAATTATACTACCATGACGAATACCTTCAGGAAACTCAACATTTTCATTATAATAAGGTTTTTTTTGATTGGTTACTCTATTCCAATTTTCAAAGTCAGAAGAAATTAACAAACCAAATCCATTATTTCCTCTATAGTAATCCCATGTTATACCAAATTCATTTGAATTGTTTAAATGAAAGGCATAGGGTCCTTCAACATTTTCCTTGGTTAGTTGATATGAATCTGAATATGGTCCCAAAGCATTCTTAGAACTAGCTACCCAAATTCCATTTTTACGATAAATTAATTTATACAATCCATTTACTTTGATAATGTTGGCATCTAAAATACCATCATTATCATCACTGTATAAAACTTTAGGTTCTGAGAATTTTATAAAATCCTTAGTGGTAGCATAATAAATAGAAGCTGTTTTCCATTCGTTATTAATTTCTGCTGTCCAATAAATAAAATACAAATCATTTTCCTCATCATAAGCCAACTCTGGAGCCCAAGTTTTTGAAGCGTTTTTAGGAGCAACATCAACAAGACGTTCATTTTCCCAATGAATTAAATCATTTGAATCCCAAACCGTCAATGGGCGGTTTTTCCACGATACAGTTGCCACCATGTGATAAACGCCATTTTGATCTTGAAAAACCATAGGATCTCTAATTAATTTATCATCAAAAGATGCAGATAAAATTGGTTTACCGTTATTAATTTCTTTAAATAAAAACGTATCTGTTGCTATAGCATAATACATGTGTTTTTCATCTTTAGCTTTCATATATGCTGCTAAATACGCTACTTTGGGTTCTTTTTTATCATTACTGTTTTTTGTGATTTTGCAACTAAAACAAACTACTATAAAAATAAACGTTACACTTTTTTTTATGAATGTCATTATTTTCAGATTATTACTATTGACTTCTTTTTATGATTATAATTATAACCTATATTAAAACCTTACTTATTTTGATTTGAATCTGGTTTCAATTCATCGGGACTATCTTTGGTATATGTATTAAATATTTCCTTTGATGGCGTCTTAAATAAGTGTTCAATCACTTCCATATCCAATTTATTTTGAGGTTGAAATTCATCGGAATCCATATAAGTTATAAGTGATTGATACAATTGTAACTTAGTAAGTTTGTTATTTATATTTGAAGAAATATCTGCACTAGAAACTATTATTTTTCCATTTCCTACTTTGGCCTCAAAAACCAAAGCCAAACGTCTGTTCATAAACCAAGTGTCTATAGGCTGAATTAATGGACGGAAATCTGCTGGAAAATCTTCAAGATTCATTACTTGTGCCCTATTCTGAATATCCCACCATTGTAAATCACTATGATAACTTGTAGGGAAATCTGCAAAAGCAGGACTTTCTTCCTGAATCAACATTCCGGTAACATGTGGCGGCCTCATTTTAAACCATGAAGTATTCCAAAACACTGGCTGAAAGTACATTTGTACTTCTTTTCCTTTTACTACTTTACCAGCAGCATTTAAAAATACGTTTCCTCCATTTTTCAAAACCTCTTTTGCTTTTGTATCTAACTCTGTGGTATAATAAACCGAAGAAGCTCCTTTTTTAAAGTCGGTTGGATAGACCCAAAAATCCCAATCATTTACAAAATCGGTTCCTTGAACACTGACTTCTAAATTTAATTTAGAAGCTTTTTTTATTTTATGTAAATCAAAATCTATTTTGCCAACAACTATTCCATTTCCATTGTGATAGGTCTTAGGCTCAAATTGATCAGAGTTTAAAATTTTTCCTTCTTCGTTTTTAATAGTCCAACCAATAATTGCATTTTGTAGAGGTGTTTTTCCTGAATGAAACAATACAGTCTCTGCACTAAATTTCTCATTGTTCTGATAAACAAACTTTTCAATTTTTGCTAAAGGAACAGTTTGGTTACAAAACCTCCTGTACTCTTTAGCTGTTATATAGCCTTTCTCTTGCCAAAAGGCATCCAACACACCCACAATAGCAGATCCTTGTCCAGGGAAATCTTGTAATCCTAACAATTGAAACCCTGCATAATCAGGAGTTCTTAGCATCTTTTCTATTTCCGTTTTATAACTCAACACTTGTAATTTCCCTGAAGCATTTAAAAAGTCTTTTGCCTGATCTCCCATATGATGGTCTATCAAATCTTGTTGAAACATTTGGAAGTTTTTGGCTTTGTAAACACCTGTATATTTCTTGATTTCATCAAAATTTGGAAACACACAATACTGACCAATTTCATGAGCTACAAAAGGCACTTTAAAAGGAGTAATCCCTTCAGTAAAATCAGACACCGTTTCGGGTCTGATATCTTTCCAATTCAATCCTCTGACACCACCTCGTACTTGAAATTCGGCATTTGGAACTACTGGCCAACTCCCTCCTACGGACATTCCCGTATAAACACGTCTAGGGTCTCTCTCTTTCCAAAAATCCACAAAATCATTTAGGTACTCCACTTGGTTTCCTGCCGGTTCATTCCCAGCAGACAACATGGTAAAAGAAGCATAATTTCCAAAGTTTTTTACAATACGTTTTGTTTCATCATATAAATAGGTATCTATAGGCTCCCCCCTTCCTATTTTAGGTCCATGGTTTGGCCAACTTGGTCCTTCTGGTTGTAAATACAACCCGACTCTATCAGCAGCAATAAACGCTGCTTCTGGGGGACACCAAGAATGAAAACGAACATGATTTAAACCAAATGATTTTATTTTCTTTAAAATTGTCTCCCATGCCTCTACCGTAGTCGTAGGATAACCTGTTAACGGAAATTCACAATTATTTAAAGTTCCTCTTAAAAAAACAGGATTTCCGTTAATTAAAAATCTATTTCCTTCAATGTTAAAAGATCTCATTCCGAACTGAACCTCTTTAGTTTCTTTACTTTTTTTTGAAACCAATTGTACCTCTAAATGATATAACGCAGGATCAAACTCATCCCAAGTTAACATCCCATTTCCAAAAGGCAGCTCCAATTCAATTTCCTTTTGCTCTGCTTCATAAACCACTATTTTGGAAACTATTTTTTTGGTTTCATCCGATTTTTCAGAATTAAAACTTTTTGCCGAAAGGATTAGTTCTCCTTTGAAATTTTCTGAAGAGGTATTATTCACTTTAACTTTTACAAGTGCTTTTTTATTGACAACATCAGGATAGACTTGAATGTCTTCTAAAAAAGTCAATGGAGATGATTTTAAAGCAATTTTACCAATAATACCATTCCAGTTCCCTTGTGTATGATCACTTATACTATGAGAATCGGGTCCTACATTAATTTTATCTCTATTGTCTACTCTAATGGTGATGCGTTGTTTTCCCTCCGTTAAATAAGGACTCAAATCATATTGATGAGGAGCGACCAACGAATTTTGCATGCCAACTTCTTTATCATTCACCCAAACTCTGGTTTCGATATGCGTTCTTTCTAAATGAAGAATGACACGCTTTTTTGACCAGTTTTTTGGGATATCCACTTCCTTTTGATACCAAGCGGCTCCTACATAATGTTTTACAGGTGTTAACCAAAAGGGGATGTGTATGTTACCTGGTTGACGGTATTTTTCTAATCGCGGAGTGTAATAAAAAGAACTATCATAAATAGTACCTGTCCATTCCGTCTTTAAAGTTATATCATCTCCTTTTAAATATTCGGCCATTGAACCAGGTAGTTGTATTTCATCCGATAAATTGCGGTGGTACCATTTTTCAGTTATACCTTTATCATTTCTATCTATTTCAAAATGCCAAATTCCTTTTAAATCAATTTCATCATTACTAAAACTGCTCAAGGTGAACAATCCCAGCAAAAGCAGACAAGCATAAATACTTTTATTGATCATATGTAACGGTTTTAATAATATCATATCTGTTTTTTTACAGATTTCATTTTTATAATTATTTAAGATTTATACTTGTTTTGTATTCCGAAACAACTTCAAACCCATTTATTTTTAAGTATTTACCATCTTCAAACTTTGGTAAGTTATTTAAATCTTTTAAATAGGTATAATTATCATACATTGGATGGAAGACAAATACCATTTCATTGTTTTTTAATTTTGAAGCAAAACCTTTCAAGCTAATTTCCCATTTTCTTTCTTGATAAAAATGATCGTTAATCATTTCTCCATCAATAAAAGCCAAACCTCTATCTCCTACATAATCAACATTTACAAAGACATCGTTTAATTTAGAAATATCAGAATCTAACGTTAAGGCATATTTTCTATCACTTACTTTAGTAATTTTAACTGCTGGTTTTACCTCTTCAAAAGTTAATTTATAGGTTCCGAAACCATTAAATATAGATTTTTGCTTTTTAAAACTTGTTACTTCATCATCAATACTCAATTTTATATCAGGAAAAACATGTAATATATTATCTGTATTTTGACTTGTAATTTGAAGCTTGTTTTGATCTTCTACAATTAAAGCATCAGAAACATATAATGCTTCACCAATTTTTAAGGCATTAATAGCCATGTCTTGTGGTAAAACAACCATATTTTCACCGTTGGCTGTGAATGAAATCGGTTCATTTCCTTTGGCTTTTACTAATTTTAATCCGTCAACAGAAACAACTGAAGCGTTCTTCAATTTTGAGATTTTTGTATCCTTAGTAAAACTTAACTCAGCATCTATTCCATTTATAGCACTAAAAATATAATGTTTACTATCATTATTATGCAACACCGTTAATGGTTGAACTGTAGCAGATTTTATAGTTACTTCATCAAGCTTTAAATTAAAAGGTAAAATAGCACTTGTATTTTTAAGGATGTTAAATACTCCTTTTGATGGAAAAGAAATGGTTTCACTACCTGTTTGTACCTTAATATTTACATTATTAATATCATTTATAGCTATGTCATCTTGAAAATTAATTAAAAACAAAAAGCCAGAATTCCCATTTGAACGCACTGCATATCGTAAAGTTTCATTGTTCTCTGGAGTGATTGAAGTATTGGTTTCTGGAAGAATTGTTTGCATGGGAGCCAATGTTTCTCCATAAGCATTTACAAACTGATGAAGCATTCTTAAATGTTTGTAATGATAACGCACCTGACCGTATTGCCCTAAAGGAGCCTGAAAATCATAGTTAATACGTGGAAGCCCATTTACTTCTTCATTATAATATTTACCATTAAACTGAGGAGTAGAACCACCGTGATACATATAATATCCAATCCCATTAGAACCACTACCTAATATTCTAACCATCAAAGGGTTTACACTTTCATAAGGCACAATTGGTCTACGTGAAAACTTCGCTTGAATCCCAGGTCCTATTTCTGCTGGGATAGATGGGTATAGATCTGTATTATAACTTACTGCACCATAATCTGGACTTTTACGAATATCCTTAAATAGATAAAATTTTGAAGCATTTGGCTCAGTCCAAAACGGATACGCATAACCTGCCGTTACAGGTAAACTCCCTTTTTCTACAATGGTAGCATTTCCCCAACCCGTTGCAGTATATAATGGAACATCTATACCATGTCTTTTGGCAATTTCTTTCAGGTTTTGCATGTGTTTTTTACCATACTCCCATCTTGGATTTTTTCCATCCGTAACCGTAATCTGTTCATGACTCAAATCAGCATCTAAATCTGCTACGGTATATTCCTTTTCACTTCCAGGGTAAGTAAATTCCCATGGAGCTGAAGTGTGTTGGTACTCGTTTTCTAACTGAACACCTACTACTGCTCCTCCATCTTTAAACAAATGATCTTTTATTTGATTCGCAATTTCTCCATACAAAACATCGACATATTTTAAATATTCCGGATCATTACTTCTTACTTCAAAAGTTCTTCCATAGAGCCAATCTGGCATCCCTCCATTTCGCATTTCTCCATGACAAAATGGCCCCATTCTAACAATAACATCTATATCATGTTTTTCTGCTAATTCTAAAAATTTTTTAAGATTTAAATCTCCACTCCAATCAAATTTACCCTCTTCTCTTTCATGAATATTCCAAAAGACATAAGTTGCAACTACATTAATTCCTCCCGATTTCATTTTCAAAAGTTCCTCTTCCCAATAGTCTTGTGGAAATCTAGAGTAATGAAATTCTCCAATAATTGGAATAAACGGTTTACCGTTTCGTTCTATATAAAAATTATTTACAGAAATCTCTTCTCCATCAGCACTTTTTCCTCCTAAATCAAGATGCCCTCTTATGATTTCTTTTTGTGGTTGATCAATATTTATTTCATATGTGTCTTGAGCATCCATGTTTAATGATCCATAGTAACACAACAGCAATACAAAAAGGGATAATCTAAAACTTTGATTTGATTTCATATATTTATATTTATTATTAGAATTATTTTTTTAACTTTTTAAAACCTGAAATTACTTAGATTCATAAACAATATATTCAACAACATAGTTTCCTGTTCTTTTAGATGAAAATCTAAATGGTTTTAATTTATTTATGCTTCTTCCCTGCTCTAATGATATATTAGAAAATTTCTTAGTTTCTACAATTTTTCCATTTGGGGTTTTTAGTTGAACTGTTAAATTTACTTTTCTAGCTTCTCCAATATTCATGATTACCGGAGTTATCATATCATTGGGCCCATAAACAACATCCACATTGTCACTTCCGGCCACAATATCCTGAAATCCCATATTATGTGAGTGATAAGCTAACTTTGCGAACCCTAAATAATCAATTAATGGTTTTTGATACGTAGCGGTATTTGGTCCTCCACGTAGATTGCACCAGCTAATGCCGTCATAATCCATCAGTCTGTTTTTCTTAAGTGTTTCATAGGCAATAAGTGCTTGCCAAGCCTGACTTGCTTCCCACTCATTAAATTCTAAACGCCTACCTATACTTCCAATATCATAATCCCATTCGTATGAAGGAACATGATACCACGGTTTTCCCTTTGAAAGACTCCAATTGGGTTGTCCTATAGATTCATCTTGTTCAAAGTTAAAATACGCCCTATCCCTACTATTGAGAAAGCTGGTTTGAAATTCGTTGGTTTCATAATAAAGTGGTCGTTCGTCTTTTTCCAAGAAAGGCCATTTACGTAATGTGGTCCATTCAGCGCCATAACCACCAATATAGTCCATGCTACCCCTTGTTATAAGTGGAGCGGTCCAAATTGGATCAGGGGTTAAAATATTACCGGAATTATCCTTGGTTCCCTCATCATTTGGAATATCGTACATGATTCTCATATCAGCACTAGGAGAGATAAGCCGGGAGGAATCTATAGCTACGATGGGTTCGTATATTTTTTTATAGGTAGTTGTAATTCCCTCCCAACCATACCAAGAATAGGGGTGGTTTGCCGATTGCCAAATAATTATAGACGGATGATTTCTTACAACTTTGGCATCTGCTTGAAAACGTTCAAAATCAATGTTAAACACATTTCCTTGTCTGATCCATGCAGAAGTTTGCCAGATGAGCATCAACCCCAGTTGATCTGCCAATTCTGCAATACGCGGATCATTTATCCCTCCGGTTTTCGAATCATGAACACTCATACGAATACCGTTGCCATTCATGTTCTTCACCATCATCATTTCTTGGACAAGGTACTCTAAAGGAGGACATTTGTCCCACTGGGCAATTTTTTCAAGAGGCGCTCTATTCCCAAATAACAATGGTGCTTTTAAAAATTCTGGCTTGTTATTTATTTGAAAGGTTCCGCCTTGTTGTGATATAGTTCTTATTCCCGTAGTTACAACATAATCGTCTATTACCTCTCCCTTTTCGTTTAACAACTCGGTTTTCACAAGATATAACTGTGGATCATCAGCGGTCCATAGCTTTGCATTTTCAATAATTAACTTAGTTATATTAAGTTTATCAATAGGTATGGCATTTAGCGATATTTCTTTAAAAGCAACTACATTTCCTTCATTTGGGAACCATGGAGCCATGCTTATACGTAATTTCCCTTTAAATCTATCTTCATTTAAATTACGATAGGTAACTTTTATTATTTGTTCTGCTTGGGTATCAGATATAGAATCTGTATAGGTAAACACATCTTTTATATATGCATTTTTTAACAAGTCTAGGTGAATTCTTCCCGCAAACCAACCAGTATGTACATCTGTAGAGGTATGTGTCATAATCTGGTCTGGAGCAACCTGGTAAGCATCTACTTTTATGGCAATTAAATTATTACCAGACCTTAAATATTTACTAATATCAATATTTACAGGACCAGCATCATGGATGACCTCTACGGTCACTCCATTAACATAAACAATTCCTGAAGGTGTTAAAGATTCTATATAAAGATTTGCCGTCTTATACTCCTTGATATTTTTAATATTGATGGTTTTTCGGAGGTAAAGATCTTCTCCCTTATAACGTTCCCCTCCATGGACTACTGGAAGCTTATTACTCTGCCAATCTGAGTCATCATAAGCCAAACTATTCCAGTCTCCAATAGCTTTAGATACAGAAAAATCTTCATCTATAAACGTATTGATTTCAAATGGATAATGAGCATCCGCATCTAATTTTTTATAACCTATACCAAGAATATTATCTATTTTTAAACCTTTTTGCCCCTTAATAACCAGAGTAGAAAAAGCATTTTGTGTACTGTCTGAAAAAGCTGTATAATCTGCAATTAACCGATCTTCTATGTAAAGATTATAGCGATGGGTCGTGAAATCCAAATCGATTTTAACAGGAATCAATCCTGAAGCATTGCTTTTAGGTGTAAAATAAACTTTCTTTCCATTAACAACATAATAGTATTTCCCTGAAGTATCTTTCCCTATTTCGGCACAATTATCTAATGAAAGACTAAAGCTTTTAGACTGAAACAAGTCAATATCAACTTCAAATCTACAACGCCAATTTTGAGTATCAACAGCCCTTGTCAACTCACCTTCCTTAACAAAAACGAGTTCAGAATTTTCAATTTGGATATCTTCCGTAGATTTCCATTTGTTGAGCTCCTCTGCTTCTTTAATTTCTTTATTAGCTTTATAACCTTTATATAGCCATTCATCAGTTAACAATCTATTTCTAACTTTTGAAACAGGGCGTGGTTTTAGGTTTTTTAATAACTTTTGGGCATTTTCAAGAGGATAAACTTCCTTATTGAGCTTTTTATCATCCCAAAATAGTTTGCCATAGTTTGCATAATCATTTAAAAAAGCAACCCTTTCTTTGGTAGTAAAAGTTTCTGTTTTTCCTTTAAAATCTGTTTCCCCATCGGTCGCCAAGGATTTTGAAAACGCTCTCATTTCAAATGATTTTGAAATCATCTGGGCAGGCATCTCCATGCACGTGAAAGTTAAAACCCCACTTGCAATAAAGCTAACAACCCTCTTCTTAGTTACAATTTTATTCACAGAATCTTTATTATTTTTTAATTATTAACTGAATGTTTGGTTTAAGCTACCGTTCTTTTATCTGGGAGACCTAAAAAACAAAAAAAAAATCACTTTGTTCCAATCTACCATATATATAGTAATTAACCTACTTCTTCAATAACACGTTACCATTTAATCAGACATTTAATGATAGAAAAGCAAAATTAAGATACTAATGCCAGCCCGTATAGCCAATTTTTGTAGTTTTATAGCCATATTGCGCACAATTTATGGCCGGCCTTATTTATGAACCCTAAACATACTAGGGCTTTAATTAAAATCCACTCATTTTTTTAAAAAAAATTTATATATGGTAATTTGGTTATAGTTTTCTCCTGGCTTTAATGTTGTTGAAGGAAAATTGTATTTATTTGGTGAGTCTGGAAAATGTTGTGCTTCTAGACACAAGCCCATATTTTTATTTAATACAACGTTTTTACTTCCCTTAATAGAACCATCTAAATAGTCTCCTGTATATAACTGTAAACCAGGTTCTGTAGTAAACACTTCTAAAACCCTACCTGAGTTTGAATCGAAAACAGAAGCTGCTTTTGTTAATTTTTTATCATCTTCTTTTCGAATCACAAAATTCACGTTATATCCATTGGGAAGGTTATGAATCCTTTCTTTAATTTTTCGAGGTGAGGTAAAATCAAAATCCGTATTAGCAACGGGAACTATGTCACCAGTTGGAATCCATTCAGCATTTGTTTTTGTTATATAGTCTGCAAAAATAGTTACCTCATGATCCAAAATATTTTCTTTGTTCCCCGTTAAATTAAAGTAACCATGATGCGTTAAATTAACTACGGTTGGTTGATCCGTTTTAGCTTCATAAGAAATCTTAAATTCATTATTATTATCTAATTCAAATATCACTTTAACATTAAGATTCCCTGGATAGCCCTCCTCCATATCTTTACTTAAATACTGAAGAACTAAGGCCACACTATTATTTGTTGACATATCTGAAGCCTCCCAAACCACTTTATCAAAACCTTTTTTACCGCCGTGAATATGGTTAGGATAATCATTATTGGCTAAATGATATTTTTTTTCATCTAACACAAAACTCGCATTTGATATTCTATTAGCATAACGCCCAATAATTGCTCCCATATAAGGCGTATTCTCTTTTTGATATTGTTCTAAGTGATCAAAACCTAATACAATATTTTCAAATTCTCCGCTAAAATCAGGTGTCAAAATGCTCGTTACAATACCTCCATAATTGGTTATGCTTATAGTTATACCATTTAAATTTGTTAAATGATATAACCATACATCTTTACCATCAACACAACCCCATTTTTCTCTTTTAATAGACAAGTGAGGTGATAATTGAACTAAATTTTCATGAGATATTGACACAAAAAAGCGTTTTAAAATATATTAAAAAATCAATAAAAATATTAGTTGTTGTTTTTAACAAATGACACATCATCTATTTGACAATTAGCCTTTGCAACTCCATCTGCCATAAACCCTATTTCTACTTTTCCATCTTTAACAACAATATTGTTTATACTTATTGTTTTCCAAGTAGCATTTTCTTGTTCAATTTGATAGCTATTCTTTTCACAACTACTTAATGCATACATCTCTAAAGACTTAAAACCTTTACTGTTTTTTACTTTAGCGGTTAAGGTATATTCTCCATCTGATAATTCTACATAAGGTGAGGAACTAATGGTTTGAGTAACTTTTCGTTTAAAATCAACCATATCACTAATGTTTAAACTTTTTTCTCCAATAACTGTCTTTCTATCATATTCTGTATTAAAATAGTTTAAGACTGGAGAATGCTTATCATTTTTAATTTTATTTCCTTTCAGCACATTTGTTGTCCAACCCGTTAATTCGGTTTGCACAGGTTTAACTGGACTAGGAATAGCTTTTCTATCAGCTTCAAAACTTCCATTTTTTACAAAATCATTATCTTTTGCCACTTGCCATGTTCCAGTTTTCTCGTTTAAATTCCAAGAATTAAGTGAATTAAAGTAAGGCACATCTCCTTCAAACGAAAGTGGAATCCATTGGTTATATCCGAGTCCATTTCCGGCAAAATTAGACCAACGATCCCCACAATACACAACCGTTTCTTTTTCTGTACCATTTACTTTTACAAAAAATCCTGTTTGCGTAATATGTGCATAATCTTCTGAAGCACCTTCTGTAACCAACATTTCGTTAGTTGGTAAATAAGGTCCTCTAATATCATCGGCTACCAAATAATAAGCAAGTGAAGCGTCCCAACCATAAAGATTTGATGCAAATATATAATATTTACCATTTAACTTAAACATACAGTTTCCTTCTCGCCCTGTTCCTCTGTAAACCTGAGTGCAATCTATTAAATCTACCTTTCCATTTTTTATTCCAATTTCAGAAACATATATTTTGTGCCTACCTCTACCATATGAGTAAACAAGATAGGATTTTCCAGTATCTTCATCTGTAAAAACAGTTTGATCTCCCGTGTTTGGGGTACCAATTGTTTCTGTCATATCTAAACGTTGATGCCATTTAAATGGTCCTGTGGGAGTATCTGATACGGCTATTAAAACACCTACATTATGCTGAATAAACATAGCATATTGGTTGATTTCCTTAATAAAAGCCACCCCTAATCTTCCCATCCACCTGGTATCATCAGCATGTTTATTTACTTCCTTTCTATCTAACACATTATTCTCAAAACTCCAATTCACTAAATCTGTGGACGTATAACAAGTAACGGCTACAAAATTATCTGTAATTTGTGTTACAGATGGATCTTTACGGTACAATTCAGCTTCTTTATAAAAAGCACCATACCAATAATATTTTTCAACGCCATCTTTGGGATCATTAAATTTAAAAATTCCTCCACCTTGACTGTAAATAGGCTTACCGTCTATCGTATTCCAAAATTGGTCATTTTTTATATTATTTGATTGGGCATTCAAAAATTGATTTGCACTTATTACTAGGATACAAATCAATTTAAGCATCGTATTATTTGAAGTTAAATCTTTTCTTACCCTCATATCATCTCTTTTTTTGTGTTTACCATGAAGGATAAATGCACCTGTACTCCTTGATGGTTGACATCCATTTTAGCAGCCTGTTCTAAATGAGGTATTGCTTTAGAGGCGTCGCCTAATCCATAATACCCTAATCCTAACATGTAGTGACAGTGAATTTTGTTACGGAACGTTAAATCATCATCCCAAATCAATAAATCTGGCAGGGATACCGCGAAATAATCTAACTTGATGATTTCATCCATATGCTTTTCTCCAAAGGCAATCAATGCATTAAAACGTTGTGCTGCTTCCTCTTTTCTACCTAGCTTAAGCAATGCCAATCCTTGATAAAATATTTTATCTGGTTTTTGATCGTTATAAAAAATAGCAGCAGCAGGTTCAGTATCTCCGTCTTTGGCTAATTCCCAATAATGACAAGCTTTTTCTATGTTTCCTAAACTTTCATGAGCACATCCTAACCAATAAAGGAAATCATTTTCTTGTGCTCCTGATAATTTACCTTCCCCTAAATTATCGGGATATATTAAACATTGCTCTAACAATTCAATAGCTTCCTCTTCTTTTTTATCAGCTAACAATTGTTTGGCTAACTCTACCCTTGCTATTTGATATTGTGTAGGAACCTTTCCTTCTCCTCCTTCCCAAGGATGGAAGATTCTTTGATCAATCAACTCAATAGCTTTGGTGTATTTTCCTAATTGATTGCATAATGTTGCGTATTCTAAATAGACATCGTCACGTTGTAAAACCAAATCTATGTGTTTCTCTAAAAAGGCAAATCGTTCTGAAAAAGGTTTACACAAACGCTTATACAACTGATCTAATTCCATGAGAATACGTGCATCTGTAGTATCCAATTCAAAAGCTTTTTCTAAAGTAGGAAGTGCCTTTTCTTCTCGTTGTAATTTATTAAAATAAGCCAATGATAAGTTTCTATGAACCGTTGGAAATGTACCATCAATGCTTACCGATTTTTCCCAACAAGCAATGGCTTCTTTATATTGACGTTTGTCATACCACAGATTTCCTAAATAATAAGGAGCTTTGGCATCATTTGTATTTAATTCCTGAGCCGCTTTTAAAGCCAAAATAGCTTCTAAACGGTTTGGAAAACAATATTCCGGTGCATGATCGGCTGCCATTTTAAATATAGTTATACTATCTTTATTTGCCAAACGCAATGCCCAACCCATATAGTAATAAGTCATTGGAGTTGTTGGACAAACTTTTGTTCCAGCTTCTAATAACAGAACAGCTTCATCATACATTCCTGCAGCAATATAATCTAAAGCAACCACTTCATAATTGTGGATTTCTCCTCGCATTACTTGGTGCATTTCTTTTAATACTGTAGCTTCTTTTGTAATTAAATAAGATTCAAATCTACATCCAAAATTGAACAAATCTATTTTTATAGAATCATTGATTAAAGTCAAGGCTTCTTGTTCTCTTCCTAATTTTCTTAAAATAGCAGTTTTTAAAGTTCTAGCTTTATGGTTGTGCCAGTTACGAATTAAAGATTTTTCTACTTCGTATAAAGCTTCTGTAAAATTATTATTGACACATGAAATTTGAGCACATCCAAAGTAACCCGCATCTTGCATGGCAGCGTTCCAGCATGATTTGTAAAAAGCATCATACGCTTCTTTATGTTTTCCTTGGTATTGTAAAGACAATCCTAAATTATAATGAGGTTCTCCATCATATGGATTTGGATTGCGTTGTAATTGGGTTTTAATGGCCTCTTTAAAATAATTTTCTGCCTCTGTAAACTTTCCTCTACGCAATAACCAAAGTCCCATGGCATTATTATTTCTAACATCTGATGGGTCACGTTTTAAAGCTTCTAAATAATAATCGGTAGCAATATAAGTGGCATGTCTGTACTGCTCTAAATGTAAACCGGTTAAATACAATTGTTCACAAGTCTCGGTCTCCTCTGGAGAGAATGCTGCTTTGGCTGCTTCTGGCGTTTCTTTTCCTTCTTGTTCTTCTGTCTTAATACTCAATAATTCTCTTCCATTTTCAGCATAAACGGCTAGGACTAAATTAATGAGATCTACGTCTCCTATAGTTACTCTTCGTTCATAAACTTGCTCAGGACTCAAATCCAAGGTTTCCTCAAAATAACCTTCCAAAACAATTCTCATCTTTTTTTGTAAAGAGGTTACAAACACCTGTAAAATGGCTTTATCATCCTTTTTATGAATGTTTAATAATACATCTTGAGTAGCATTTTTAACCACACCTAACTCACGATATGGTAAGAAATACTGGGTAAATGTTTTTTCTTCATAAGGTTGCATCCATGAAAAATCTGGTTGATTATCAGTAAAAACACCTGCCATTAATTCTATATATGGTCCATCCTCGTCGGTTAAATTTCTATCCCACGCTTTTCCAAAATCACCATTTCCCCAGGTCCATTGTTTCTTTCCTGGCGATATGTGATGATTAGCAACATGCAACACGCCCGCTTGGGTATCATTTTCATAACCTCCTACAAAATTGAATTCTGAATTAATAGCCATATAAGATGTAGGAACAGGAATATTTTTATAGTTAGAAATATCTACGCCCTCTGAGTAATCCACTTTATAATAAGTTCCCGTGGCAATTGGAAAAGTGGACACATCTCTTTTTCCATGGTCAAAAACAGCATGTACATCAGGAGGAAATACCGATTGATAATCTTCATTTACCGCAACGGCAGGGTTGGCCCACCATAAAAAAGTCTGTGGTACTGGTGTTGGATTGTATAATTTTCCTTTAATTTCCAAATAAGCTTTTCCAGGATGTAAAGTAAATCCAGCCATCCCTTTTTGTTGAAACATTTTTTCATTTTCGCTTACCCAGACAGTAATACTTCCATCTTCATTATTTTCAATGGTATGGTCGACTGGTAAAAAAGTACTAGGTCGGTGGTGTTGTGGCCAGTTGAATTCGATTCCGCCCGAAATCCAAGGACCTGTCAATCCTACCAAAGCCGGCTTAATCACCTGATTGTAATAAATAAAATGGCGTTGTTTGATCTTATCATAAGCCATTTGCACACGACCACCCAGTTCAGGTAAAATCATCACCTTGATATATTCATTTTCCAAATAAACTGCCTGATAGCTTTTATTTTTTTTTTCATCTTCAATTTTCTCTACCACAGGATACGGATAAACTACTCCGCTACTTCCCTGATATACACGTTTTTCTAGAAAAATAGGGTTTTTTTCGGCTTTCCCGATTTCGTATGTAGGGATAACTACCTCCTCTTGCCAAGCTTTAACACTCATCATTTTATTTTTTTAAATTATTTATCAGTCAGTTTTTTTATAGCTTCTATACCAACTGTAACTGTTGGATCAAAATCTACACTTGCCATATACTTTTTCAAGCTATAGAGTAATTACTGTGCTTCCAGACGTTTTTCTATATCTTGATTGAAATCAATTCCGGATACAAGTAACTTTCCTTTACCCACTTTTACTTCGAACAATAGAGCTAATGAACGATTAGTAACCCAATCATCGATTACCCTAACCAAAGGTTTTATTTCAGAAGAAATTGAAGTAAGCATAATAGGATTGGAATGTGTCATCGCATCCCACCATTGCCAATTACTATGAAATTCGGTTGGAAACACAGCTAATGCCTTGTGATTCGGATCACACAAAATACCCAAAGTATGAGGTTTTTGTCCTTCAGTCCAGGCCGTATTCCAAAAAATACTGGAAAAACCGATTCCAATTTCACCACCATATTCTGACTTTAATGTACCTTTTTTAAGGGTTAATAATACTGAACCTCCATTTTCAAGATATTTTTGAGTCTGGGCATCAATAGAGGAAACTAGTTTTATTTTTTCTGAGTCAATGATAGCTGCTTTTTTTGCAGGATATACCCAAATATCCCAGCTATTAGAAAAAGAACCTACTGTAACTTCCAGAATTAATTTTTCAGCCTTTTGTATAGAAGAAAGAGCTACTGAAATTTTTCCCAATATCATACAATTCCCTAATTCAATAGTAGTCTGAGGCAGATTGCCTGAGAAAACTGTTTCTCCAGCTACATTACTGATTTTCCAACTTGGAATAACTTCAGTCATTGGCTGATCGCCATAATGGGCAACTTCAACAGTTGTCGAAAGTAGCTCATCATTAGTATAAATATGTTTTTTTAAACGAACCAGTGGCACAGTGGAATTACAAAAACGACTGTATTCTTTAGGCGAAATATATCCTTTCTCTTCCCAAAAACTATCCAGTACACCTACAAGTGCTGTTCCCTGTCCAGGGAAATCATGCAAATCGAGTAATTGAAAACCTCCAAAATCCTTGGTACGCAATGCTGCTTCAATATCTGCTTTATAGCAAAGAGCCTGCAATTTACCAGATGCCTGTAAAAAACTATCCGACAATTCTCCCATGCCATGCTCTTTTAATGTTTCCTGAAAAATTTCAAAATTATTCGCTTTCAATACGCCATCATATTTTGCAATTTCCTTGAAATTAGGATACACACACCACTGCCCTATTTCGTGACTAACCATAGGCTGAGTAAATTTATTGGTAAAGGAACTCCAATCAAAATTAGCTGATGGAGCTTGCGAATTAATGATGCTTTTCAAACCTTGATTCCAATGCTGTATTCTTGGTTCTGAATCGCTCAAATAATCATTAACAGGTAAATTAGGCCATCCCGCACCAGAGGTATAAATGCGTCTTGAATCTCTTTCTTTCCAAAAACTCACAAAAGACGATAAAAATTTATTTTGATTGGATCCTCCTGGCTCATTGCCATAAACCAGCATACAAAAGGAAGGATGATTCCCGTAAGCTTCAACCATTCGCTTACTTTCTTCATACAAATAGGCATCAAAAGGCTTTCCATCACCAATAGTTGTAGACTGGTTTGCCCACGAAGAACATTCCACTTGGAGATAAAACCCTAATTGATCCGCAGCCTCAAAAGCAGCTTCTGGAGGACACCATGAATGAAAACGAAAATGATTCAATCCGTGTGAACGGGCTACATTGAAAATACGAAGCCATTCTGCCTTATCTGTTGACGGAAAACCTGTTTTAGGAAAAATAGCGCATTCCAATGTTCCTCTCAAAAAAAGTGGTTTACCATTAATCTGAAGTTGTTTGCCAACCGCCTTTATTTCACGCATTCCAAAGGTAGTTTCGTAAATATCATTTGATTTTTTTGTGGAAATTTCAGCTTTCAAGTTGTAGATATTGGGATGAAACTCACTCCATAATTTCACATTATCCCCCATAGGATATTCTACAACCAGTGAATCCAGACCTACAGCAACTGTTACATTCAGATTTTTAGTAGGAACTTCATTTGCGCCTGATGCACTCAAAGCAATAATTGCCTTTTGCTTCTCTTTTGCCGAATTTTCTAACTTTATCTTCGCTACTACTGTTTTCTTGTGAATATCTGGAAATAGCTGTATATTTTTAATTTTCACTAATGGTTTTGCTTCCAGATAAAGCTTACCCACCATACCGTTCCAATTGCTTTGAGTATGATCTGAAATACTATGTGAGTTTATACCGGGATCTATTGATTTGGTACGGTTATCAACACAAATTGTTATACGGTGTTTCCCAGGAGTTAATACATCTATTAATTTGTAAATGTGCGGTGTACCTAATGAGTTACGAATTCCTATTTCCTTATCATCAACCCATAAGCGGGTTTCCCAATGACAGCGTTCCAGAAAAAGTTCAATGCTTTGATTTTTCCAGTTCGTAGGTATTACCACTTCTTTTTGATACCATGCTGCACCAACATAATATTTTACAGCTTGTAACCAAAAAGGAATCTTTACGTTTCCGGCAACTCTGTATTTAGCATATTCAGGATTTTTATAAAAAGAACTATCAATAATCTGTCCAGTAAACTTGGTATTCACAGTGACCTCATCCCCTTTGCCGTTGGTAGCCATAGAACCTGGCAAATAAATTGTATCAGCCAATCGTTTTGTAAACCATTCCTCTGGAATGCCTTTATCATTAACATCTATTGCAAATTGCCACTCTCCTGCTAGGTCTATTTTTGATTGTGCCGTTAAGCTCTTTATGGAAGCTAAAAACAATATAAATAGAAACAAAAAATTACTATTCTTCAAAATGTTTAAATAATTATGATTTAATTTAAATTCCAACACAGATATTATTTCACCAATTCTTTTTCAATTTCTTCTAAACTTTTCCCTTTGGTTTCTGGAAGATTTTTACGGATAAATAAGAAACCTAGTGTGCATATAACTGCATATACCCAAAAAGTACCCGCTGCTCCAAATCCTTTATTTAAAAGAGGGAAGGTATAAGTAAGAACAAAACAAGCAATCCACAAAGAAAACGTAGCAACAGCCATGGCTCCTCCTCTAATTCTATTTGGAAATATCTCTGATAAAATCACCCAAGTAATAGGTGCTAAAGACATGGCATAAACACCAATACCAATCACAACTAAAGACAATACGGCAATTCCTTTTAACTCAAAATAAAAGGCACTACCTAAAAGAAGATAGGTAATAGCCAACCCTAAAGAACCTAATAACATTAATTTTTTACGTCCCCATTTGTCTACTGTAAACATGGCTACCAAAGTAAATACTAAGTTTACACTTCCTGTAATTACAATATTAAAAAGGGTATCACTAACACCATAACCAGCGGCTGTAAAAATTTCATCGGCATAATTAAAAATAATATTAATTCCACACCATTGTTGAAAAACAGCCAACACAATTCCTAATACCAATACCATTCGGTACTTAGGGTGAAACAATGCTTGAAAGTCAACCTTCTGAGCAACATCATTCAAAGTAGCTTGTATATTTTCTATTTCCATTTTAGCATAAATCTCTCCCCCTATTTTCTCTAAGGTAGGATATGCTTTTTCTTTTTGATCGGCTTTCATTAACCAACGTGGACTTTCAGGAACAAAAAAGGTAAAAACAAAAAAGGCAATTGCAGGTACTAACTCTGCCCAAAACATCCATCTCCATCCAATAGTTCCATTCCATGAAGCTCGAATATACTCATCCGTTACATCTACAGGAACATCCTCTGCAATAAGAATATTAACTACTTGAGCTGCTAATATTCCTATCACAATAGTCATTTGGTTCAAAGAAACAAACCTCCCTCTAAACTGAGATGGAGAAACTTCTGCAATATACATGGGCGATAGTGCCGATGCCAATCCAATTCCTAAACCTCCAATGACTCTATATATGATAAAGCCTTCATAAGTTTCTGAAATACCAGTTCCAAAAGCTGAAATGGTAAACAACAATGCCGCTAATAACAAAGGACGTTTTCTACCTAACTTATCGCTGATCACACCAGAAATCACAGCGCCTAAAATGCATCCTATTAAAGCAGAACTCATGGCCCATGCTTGTAAGTTTGCTGACTCGGTAATATCAAAAAAACGTTCATAAAATGGTTTTGCACCACCAATAACTACCCAATCGTAACCAAAGAGCAAGCCCCCCATGGCAGAAACCATAGAAATAGATAATAAATAACCTTTGTTAAATTTTATATTTTTCATAAACATTAATTTGATTTATATAGTGATCTTGTTTAACCTAAATTTTAAAATATTCTTTAGCATTGTAATAAGATATATCCTGAATAATTTTACCTAGCCATTTTTCATCCGCCGGTAATTCCCCGTTCATTACATCATTACCTAAAAGATTACATAACACTCTCCTAAAATATTCATGCCTAGGAAAGGACATAAAACTTCTCGAATCAGTTAACATACCCACAAAACAACTCAACAATCCCATATTAGATAAAGCGTTCATTTGCTTTTCCATACCATCCTTTTGGTCTAAAAACCACCATCCTGAACCAAACTGAATTTTTCCCTTAATACTTCCATCATTAAAATTCCCTATCATGGTTGCCATTAACTCATTATCTGCCGGGTTTAAATTATAAAGAATTGTTTTGGTTAGTTGATTGGTACGGTCTAGATAATTTAAGAACTGGCCCAACGAACGCGATTGTGGAAAATCTCCAATAGAATCCCAACCAGAATCACGCCCTCTTAGTTGTAACATTCTAGAATTAACACTACGTAATGCCCCTAAATGAAATTGTTGTACCCATCCTCTTTTATGGTATTCTTTACATAGGTATTTTAGCGTTTCGCATTTAAAATAATCGATTTCATCTTGAGAAAGGGCCATATTTCTTTTAATCTTTGAAAAGATTTTAGCTATATCAAAAACTCCTGTTTCAAAATAAGGAAGCAATTCTAGACCATGGTCGGATAGACGACAACCATTATCATGAAAATAATCTACTCTTTTTTCTAGCGCTTCTAGTAAATCATAAAAATTGGAAATAGAAACAGCCGATACTTGTTCTAATTGTTCTACATATAGAAGAAATGCGTGTGTATCTTCAACAGCAAAAGCCTTATCTGGTCGGAATGCGGTGGACATACGTAAGGAAACATCTTGATTATGTAATTTTTTATGATGTTTTAAATCGTCTAATGGATCTTCGGTTGTACATATCACTTCTACATTTTGCATTTCCAACAAACCTCTTGTACTGTGAGACTTTTGCTGTAACTGACGTTTCGTTTCATCATATATAGCATTAGCATTTTCGCCAGTAAGTAATTCATCAATACCATAATAGCGCTTTAGTTCTAAATGACTCCAGTGGTATAGAGGATTACGCAGGGTATACGGTACAGCCTCCCCCCATTTCTGGAATTTTTCTTTATCTGTCGCATTCCCTGTAATATAATTTTCATCTATCCCCAAAGTTCGCATTGCACGCCATTTATAATGATCTCCCGATAACCAAACTTGGGAACAATTTTCAAATTGATGGTCATTTGCAACAGCCTCGGGAGGTAAATGATTATGATAATCTATAATTGGAAGATGCTTAGAATAATTATGATATAATGATTTTGCCATTTGCGACTGAAGCAAAAAATCGTCATCAAAAATTGTTTTATTATTAGCAATCTTAGTCATTACAAAGTAAATTTAGTGTTGCTTTTTAATTTAATTTTCATTTTACTAACTTTCATTTTACTAACTTTCATTTTAAACCTTTGTTAAAACTTATTTATACCTTTTTTTTTATTAATTATGGCTGTTATTATTGCTCAAAAACCAAAGCTTTCTCCATCATATTAAATAAAATCTGGACAGCTGTTTCATCATAACGAATATCATAAAGTTTTTCTGTTCTTGGATGTGGAACTAATCTATCCTTAGTAAGTAATTGAGAAATCAACATATTTCCTTTGGCATCACCAAACTCAATCATCATCACTGGTGCTTTAGTCAAATTTTTACCTGCATTTGCCATTATAGCAAGGCTTTTTGCCATACCAACATTAGCATTTTTATACCCAGAAACAATATCGGTAGATTTTATTGGAACTGACATATCTAAGAATACTGCCAACGATGGAGCATCTTCTATATGTTGTAATACTTTGTCCTTAAGTCGCTTTTTAGTTCCTTCATCATCTGCTTTTTCCGAAAACTCATAGTACCCATGCAGTTCATATGCA
The DNA here is from genome assembly GCF_043558645.1 of Mariniflexile sp. HNIBRBA6329. Classification (NCBI taxonomy): domain Bacteria; kingdom Pseudomonadati; phylum Bacteroidota; class Flavobacteriia; order Flavobacteriales; family Flavobacteriaceae; genus Mariniflexile; species Mariniflexile sp. HNIBRBA6329. The sequence goes on from NZ_JBIFXS010000016.1 coordinate 22,203, forward strand.
AAGTATGAGTTTCCTTTTGTAATGCTTTCTTTGTTAGCTCCACGTCCTATCCATTGTTCTAAAAACAAATCGGCATTAACGCCTTGCACGTCCATCTCCCAAGCAGGAACCATAAGGTTCCCTCTTAATCCGTTCCACATTCCCGAAAAACTTTTAGGAAGGTTCTTCCAAAGCGAATTGTCTTTTACACTAGGAAAAATATGGGTTTCTGCCTCTGCACTCTCCCTGAATCTTAAAAATATACTACCAAAAAGAGGATTGTCTATAACCCTAGGCCTTTTTATTGTCCCTGTTAAATCCATTGCTACAAGCTCTCCTTCCTTTTGAGGATAACCACGCCCAAGACTTCTTGGTCCAACATCTAACATAACAACAGATATACCATTATTAATGGCGTTGTTAATCATATTTATTATATGCTTATCGTCATTGGCTATTTTTTGCCAAGAACTGCTAGAAAGTAAAATGATATTTGCTCTTGTAGGTTTATTTACTTTATTAAAATCATAATTCTTAATAACTGAGTTTAGTTCTTTTTCTTCTTCAGGAACATATATTTTAGCTGCCATAAGTTCATCTGAAACTTTTGCTCTAAATGTTCTAATATCCCAAGATGAAGTAACAGGATATTTTACTCCGGCCGGACGATTGATTAACTCAGCTGTAAGTTTATAATCTCCAATAAACTTCGGCAATTTTAATGTAATACTATCCGTTACTTGGGAAGTAGCGGCTACCTCTTTATTCAAGTATTCTTCAAAAAATATTTTACCATTCTCATCCTTAAGTGTTACTTTAACTTGAAGAGTTTGGTTATAAGGAAAATCATTGAAAAAATAAATTGGTACTGTTACCTGCTCATTAGGCACAAAGTTCTTATCCCAAAGCTCTAAACTGACTGAAAGAGGAGACCAAGATGAGGTAAGTGCATTCCAAACAGACATAGGATTACCTTCTTTTAAATTACCTAAAAACCAATTATTTCCATCTTCATAACTTCCTAATGCGGTAAAAGGAGTCCAACCTGCAACGTCAACACGTCTCCAATATTCTGCAATTTTTCCGTTGGATAGCTCAAGATGCTTCATACGCATCTCCTTAGTGTGGTTTCTTCCCAAAAAACGTAAATATGTTTCTTTAACTGCTGGATATCCACCTTCATCACCATCGGAATTGAGGTAATTACCCCCAAACTCATCTGCAATTACTGCTTTTTCAAACTGATTATAAGAATCGTATGATAATCCAAGGTTTTCAAATAGACTCCACCAATACTTATGAAGATGAATGATATCTCTATGAGAGAAAACCAAAGGAGGATATATTTTTAACACTTCATCTAATGCGCTCCATGCCGTTTGCAATTCCTTACCATCCGTTTCATTATATGGGTAATACATATTTATACTAGGATGGTTCATTGATGAAGCCATCCATGAAGCGTATTGCTCAACACAACTCTCTCGAGAGGCAGGCATACCATGAAAAAAACTCCATTCATAACGCACCAAAATACCGTACTGATCGCATAAGTCGAGAAGTCTTGAAGGCGGTGGACCTAGGTGAAAATTCACTGAATTCGCGCCATGTTCCTTTAAACGAAATATTATGTTTTCTTTAAACCAATTGGTGTCATAACCTAGCTTAGGACCATCTTCCGTTCTCATCCATCTATGCCAGGTAACAGAACTCCCTCTAAACTTAAACAAGTTACCATTTAGGTACAATTGTTTATTGTTTACCTCAAACTTTCTAACTCCAAGTTTACGAGAAGTTTTATGTACAAGGTCACCATTTTGCTCTAAAAGGATATCCATTTTATAAAGAGCCGGATTCTCAGGAGACCATTCCTCTAATTTATTTTTATAATTAAAAGTAACTGTATTTTTCCCTTCTGTGTATTTCCCCTTTTGTTTTAATATTATATTCCCTTCATTATCAACAACATTAAAATAATAATCACCCTTTGCTTTTTTTGATTTTACTATGTCCTCAACATAAAAATCAACACTAAGTGTTTTATTTTCTGACGTTGCGTTGGGTATTACATTACCTATTTTATGTTCTCCATGAAAATGCAGAATGACATCGTCCCATAATCCAGATGAAATATTTGAACGCCAATGGTCGGTTTCAGGAATGTATGAAGCATCTGATTTTGGTAGATTTTTTAAGGAAGCAAGGGCTATTTCTAAGGTTATTTTTTTTCCTGGTTTAACTTTATCACTCTTAAGTAGATGGAATGTTGGTGCCATCCCTCCATTGGCACGTGATACAGAAATGCCATCTACAAATACCTCTGGAGCAAATCTAGCACCTTTCAATTCAAGTGTAGCATATTTCCATTTGCCGTTAGGCAAAACTATTTCACGTTTGTACCAAAGCGTTTCATCATTCATTTTGGTAGGGTCACAGTGAATTCCGGGAACCATTACTTCTGATTTATAATTCTGGTTTTCTCCCATTAACCACTTACCATTAAGCAATTGTTCTTCTTGTCCAAATAAGGAAATAGTAGAAAATAGTATCACTAAAAACAGTGAAGGAAAATATTTATTTTTCATTATTGGATAATTTTTAATACTCATTTATATTCTTGTATACTTTAAAACCTTTTATTTTAACTCATAAACAATATATTCAACAACATAGTTTCCTGTTCTTTTAGATGAAAATCTAAATGGTTTTAATTTATTTATGCTTCTTCCCTGCTCTAATGATATATTAGAAAATTTCTTAGTTTCTACAATTTTTCCATTTGGGGTTTTTAGTTGAACTGTTAAATTTACTTTTCTAGCTTCTCCAATATTCATGATTACCGGAGTTATCATATCATTGGGCCCATAAACAACATCCACATTGTCACTTCCGGCCACAATATCCTGAAATCCCATATTATGTGAGTGATAAGCTAACTTTGCGAACCCTAAATAATCAATTAATGGTTTTTGATACGTAGCGGTATTTGGTCCTCCACGTAGATTGCACCAGCTAATGCCGTCATAATCCATCAGTCTGTTTTTCTTAAGTGTTTCATAGGCAATAAGTGCTTGCCAAGCCTGACTTGCTTCCCACTCATTAAATTCTAAACGCCTACCTATACTTCCAATATCATAATCCCATTCGTATGAAGGAACATGATACCACGGTTTTCCCTTTGAAAGACTCCAATTGGGTTGTCCTATAGATTCATCTTGTTCAAAGTTAAAATACGCCCTATCCCTACTATTGAGAAAGCTGGTTTGAAATTCGTTGGTTTCATAATAAAGTGGTCGTTCGTCTTTTTCCAAGAAAGGCCATTTACGTAATGTGGTCCATTCAGCGCCATAACCACCAATATAGTCCATGCTACCCCTTGTTATAAGTGGAGCGGTCCAAATTGGATCAGGGGTTAAAATATTACCGGAATTATCCTTGGTTCCCTCATCATTTGGAATATCGTACATGATTCTCATATCAGCACTAGGAGAGATAAGCCGGGAGGAATCTATAGCTACGATGGGTTCGTATATTTTTTTATAGGTAGTTGTAATTCCCTCCCAACCATACCAAGAATAGGGGTGGTTTGCCGATTGCCAAATAATTATAGACGGATGATTTCTTACAACTTTGGCATCTGCTTGAAAACGTTCAAAATCAATGTTAAACACATTTCCTTGTCTGATCCATGCAGAAGTTTGCCAGATGAGCATCAACCCCAGTTGATCTGCCAATTCTGCAATACGCGGATCATTTATCCCTCCGGTTTTCGAATCATGAACACTCATACGAATACCGTTGCCATTCATGTTCTTCACCATCATCATTTCTTGGACAAGGTACTCTAAAGGAGGACATTTGTCCCACTGGGCAATTTTTTCAAGAGGCGCTCTATTCCCAAATAACAATGGTGCTTTTAAAAATTCTGGCTTGTTATTTATTTGAAAGGTTCCGCCTTGTTGTGATATAGTTCTTATTCCCGTAGTTACAACATAATCGTCTATTACCTCTCCCTTTTCGTTTAACAACTCGGTTTTCACAAGATATAACTGTGGATCATCAGCGGTCCATAGCTTTGCATTTTCAATAATTAACTTAGTTATATTAAGTTTATCAATAGGTATGGCATTTAGCGATATTTCTTTAAAAGCAACTACATTTCCTTCATTTGGGAACCATGGAGCCATGCTTATACGTAATTTCCCTTTAAATCTATCTTCATTTAAATTACGATAGGTAACTTTTATTATTTGTTCTGCTTGGGTATCAGATATAGAATCTGTATAGGTAAACACATCTTTTATATATGCATTTTTTAACAAGTCTAGGTGAATTCTTCCCGCAAACCAACCAGTATGTACATCTGTAGAGGTATGTGTCATAATCTGGTCTGGAGCAACCTGGTAAGCATCTACTTTTATGGCAATTAAATTATTACCAGACCTTAAATATTTACTAATATCAATATTTACAGGACCAGCATCATGGATGACCTCTACGGTCACTCCATTAACATAAACAATTCCTGAAGGTGTTAAAGATTCTATATAAAGATTTGCCGTCTTATACTCCTTGATATTTTTAATATTGATGGTTTTTCGGAGGTAAAGATCTTCTCCCTTATAACGTTCCCCTCCATGGACTACTGGAAGCTTATTACTCTGCCAATCTGAGTCATCATAAGCCAAACTATTCCAGTCTCCAATAGCTTTAGATACAGAAAAATCTTCATCTATAAACGTATTGATTTCAAATGGATAATGAGCATCCGCATCTAATTTTTTATAACCTATACCAAGAATATTATCTATTTTTAAACCTTTTTGCCCCTTAATAACCAGAGTAGAAAAAGCATTTTGTGTACTGTCTGAAAAAGCTGTATAATCTGCAATTAACCGATCTTCTATGTAAAGATTATAGCGATGGGTCGTGAAATCCAAATCGATTTTAACAGGAATCAATCCTGAAGCATTGCTTTTAGGTGTAAAATAAACTTTCTTTCCATTAACAACATAATAGTATTTCCCTGAAGTATCTTTCCCTATTTCGGCACAATTATCTAATGAAAGACTAAAGCTTTTAGACTGAAACAAGTCAATATCAACTTCAAATCTACAACGCCAATTTTGAGTATCAACAGCCCTTGTCAACTCACCTTCCTTAACAAAAACGAGTTCAGAATTTTCAATTTGGATATCTTCCGTAGATTTCCATTTGTTGAGCTCCTCTGCTTCTTTAATTTCTTTATTAGCTTTATAACCTTTATATAGCCATTCATCAGTTAACAATCTATTTCTAACTTTTGAAACAGGGCGTGGTTTTAGGTTTTTTAATAACTTTTGGGCATTTTCAAGAGGATAAACTTCCTTATTGAGCTTTTTATCATCCCAAAATAGTTTGCCATAGTTTGCATAATCATTTAAAAAAGCAACCCTTTCTTTGGTAGTAAAAGTTTCTGTTTTTCCTTTAAAATCTGTTTCCCCATCGGTCGCCAAGGATTTTGAAAACGCTCTCATTTCAAATGATTTTGAAATCATCTGGGCAGGCATCTCCATGCACGTGAAAGTTAAAACCCCACTTGCAATAAAGCTAACAACCCTCTTCTTAGTTACAATTTTATTCACAGAATCTTTATTATTTTTTAATTATTAACTGAATGTTTGGTTTAAGCTACCGTTCTTTTATCTGGGAGACCTAAAAAACAAAAAAAAAATCACTTTGTTCCAATCTACCATATATATAGTAATTAACCTACTTCTTCAATAACACGTTACCATTTAATCAGACATTTAATGATAGAAAAGCAAAATTAAGATACTAATGCCAGCCCGTATAGCCAATTTTTGTAGTTTTATAGCCATATTGCGCACAATTTATGGCCGGCCTTATTTATGAACCCTAAACATACTAGGGCTTTAATTAAAATTTTATATGAAGTAAGAGTTCATAAACATTTAAAACTAATCCTTATATTTATTGCAAATTAGATTTTTCGAGATTAACAAGATAAACCTAAAAAAATGAAAAAAGTTTTTGTTCAACTTGAATCAGGGCGTGGTTATGGGCGTGACTTATTAAAGGGTATTCATGAATATAATAATCAGTTTTCTAATTGGGAAATTATTTTTGAACCTGCATATTACCTAAAAGATTCAAAATCAAGCGATTTAAGTAAGTTAATAACCCTTATAAAACCTGACGGCTGTATTCTAGAAAATATTATCAATATGCCAACTGTTGCTAAACACAGAATCCCATTTGTTCAAGCATGCGGTTTTCAACATATTGACAACAAACCATATCTAATGGGCAATTATGACGCTGATAGTAAACTAGCTGTTAATTATTTTATATCACTAGGATTAAGAAAGCTTGCATTTTTTGGTGAAAAAGATTTAGAGTGGTCCAACAAGAGGAATACTAGCTTTAAAAATCATGCCAATTTAATGGGCATAGATGTTTTTGATTATTCGGCTAAAGTTAAATCAAGAAAAGGATTAAGACATAATTTTGAGGAAATAACCGCTTGGTTAAAATCTTTACCTAAACCTATAGGTATCTTATGTTGTAATGATGACTTTGCCAGAATATTAATTAATGCTTGTTCTATTGGTGGTTTAAAAATACCTTATGAAATAGCAATTTTAGGTATTGATAATGATGAATTACTATGCAATTTAACGCATCCAAAACTGTCTAGTATAGCTCGAAACCATATCAAAGCTGCTTTTAATGCCTGTAAAATTTTAGACAGAATGATGAACAATGAAATTATTGAAGATTATAACATTCCAACAGAACCCCTTGATGTAGTTGAACGCACCTCTACAGACACTATAGCTTGTAAAGATGAAGAAGTCATAAAAGCACTCCATTATATTAGAAATAACACTCATTTAAATATAACCGTGACGGATGTGGTTAAAGTAACTAATATTAGTCGCAGAAGTTTACACTCTAGATTTAAAGAAGTGACAAAAACCACCATTCATGATGAAATACAATTATACAAACTTAAAAAATTTAAAGACCTACTCCGAAATCAAAATTTATCAATTAAAGAAATTGCCTATAGCCTTGGCTTTGACGATGCAACACATATAAGTAGATGGTTTTCAGCTATTGAGGGAGTCCCTCCAATGAAGTGGAGACATGAAAACATTTGAGAAAAAAATTATAAATACTATTATATTTCGCAATTTTTCTTGCCATACTCAAAATATTTATAACCCAGACTAAACTCTTGATGCCCTAATATTTCAGATTTTGTTTTTTCACCTGCAATTACGTCTTTAATAAGTATGTAAATTTCATCTCCAAGTTCGTCTAATGAAGCTCCTTCTGTAATTATCTTTCCTGAATTGATATCCATATCACCTGAAAGGTTTTGATACGTTTTAGGATTTCCACAAACTTTAATGACTGGAGATATAGCTGAACCAACAACAGAACCACGCCCTGTTGAAAACAGAATAATATGGCAGCCACTGGCAATCATTTCTACAATTTCAGTATTGTCGTTAATATTTGGAAATCCCCATAAAGCATCACCATCGGGAATCACATCCATAAAATACAAACCAGATTCTGTAGGTATTTCTCCAGGACGAATCAAAGCCTTTATAGGCAAACTACCACTTTTTGAATAGGAGCCTAACGATTTTTCTTCAATAGTTGTTAATCCACCAACAGCATTACCTGCAGAAAAACTATCGTGCCCCATCTTTTTATAATAATTATCGGCTTTTTTGATACAAGCTACTAACTCTTTACCCACTTCCTCATTGGCTGCTCTTTCTGCCATCAAATGTTCGCATCCCATCAGTTCACCAGGCTCTTCAAACATACAAATAGCACCTTCAGCAACCAATTTATCAAAAGCTTTCCCTATAGAAGGGTTTGCTGTAAATCCACTAGTGGCATCAGAGCCACCGCAAATGGTTCCAACCATGAGATCGGTAAGTTTAAAATCTATTTTTTCTACCTTTTTCAATTCTGAAAAAAAGTTACTTATAATCTCTTTCCCTTTTTGCACTGAGGTAAGCGTGCCTCCACACTCTTGTATCACTAATTTTTCAACGGGTCTACCACTTTCTGAAATATGCTTGGACAATCTATGTCTATTAAAATTTTCACAACCTAAAGACACCAACAAAACTGCGCCAACATTCGGGTGTGTACAAAGATTTTGCATCATTTTATGAGCATAATCATTAGGCGCACAACCACTAAAACCAATTAAATGAACTTCCTGACCTGAAAATTCTGCAACAATTTGGCGAGCCACATGATGAGCACATTCAACCAAATAAGCCACAACTATAACATTGCGAATCCCTTTTCTTCCGTCTTTTCTTAAATACCCCTTCATTTTGTGGATTTAAAAGTTATTGATTAATTAAATAATCTGTTTCCAAATTATGGCTATGCACATGTTCACCTGGAACTATATTTTGTGTGGCGCTTCCTATTGAAAGACCATATTTTAATATTTTATTTTTTTTTGAAATAGGTTTTATTGCTATTTTATGACCAAAATCTATAGACTCCTTTAATGGTATCTCTTCTCCGTTCACGTTAATAATATCACCTGTCTCAAACTTTTTTAAGGCAATTACAATATTATCATTGATATGCAATTGAACAAATTTTTCCATTTTTATTGATCAATAGGTTTTATTTGAGGAATCATTAATTTTAATATTAACCAAGCCAACAAATACATAGTACTCGCTATAATAAAAATAAGGGTATAACTTCCGCTAATATTTAAAATAAGTCCAACAAACGATGCTGCTAACGCTCCTCCTATTGCACCAGAAAATCCAGAAAGCCCTACCATAGTGGCCACAGCCTTTTTAGGATAAACATCAGACACAATAGTAAAAATATTAGATGCCCACCCTTGATGAGCCGCCGTTGCGAAACCAATTATTATAACCACAACCCAAAGATTATCGAACTGCGTTGCAAAAATTAAAGGTAATACTAGCATCGCACAAACTAAGATGGCTGTTTTTCTTGCAAAATCAATAGTTTTACCAATTTTTATAAGTCTAGAAGATAGCGCACCGCCAAAAACACCGCCAAAACTTGCCATTGAATAAATTATAATAAGTGGTACGATAGACGCTTTAAGATCTATATTCTGTGTTTTGTTTAAAAAATCGGGCGCCCAAAAAAGAAAAAACCACCAAACCCAATCTGTGAAAAAACGTGATAAACAAATAGCATAGGTTTGTCTGTATTTAAATAAAGCTCCCCAAGTTATTCCCTTATCATTTATAGTTTCTGCAACAGTATCATTGTCTGATAAAATATATTCCAACTCTTTAGCTGATACGCGTTTATGCTTTTCAGGAACTCTATAAATTAAAACCCAAAAAATAATCCAAATAAAACCTAATAGTCCTGTGATTATAAAAGCCCATTTCCAATTTAATGTAAGGGTTATACCCCCTACAATTATAGGTGCAAGAATGGCACCAACGGTAGCCCCTGAATTAAATATACCTGTAGCAAGAGCTCTATCTTTTTTAGGAAACCATTCTGCTACAGATTTTACCGCAGCAGGAAAATTTGCTGCTTCACCAATGCCTAAAACAGCCCTTACAATACCAAAACCCATAACAGAATGTACAAAAGCGTGTAATATGGCTCCTATACTCCATATTATAATAGCTAAAGTATATCCCAATCGAGACCCTAGCTTATCCAATAAGCTTCCGCTTATTAAAAGCCCAATGGCATAGGCAATTTGAAAGGCTGTAACGATGTAACCATAATCGGCTTCAGTCCAATGTAAATCTTTCTCTATAAAGGGTTTTAATAGGCCTATTACTTGCCTGTCTATATAATTAATAGTTGTTGCAAAAAATAGTAAAGCCACTATAGTCCATCTTATTTTGGAATCTTTAGTGTTTGGATTAGTAAATGTGGTGGTGGTGTTAGTTGGCATTTTTTTTTTATTGTTTGGTTAATTTTTAAAAACCTCCTGCAGCTCCTCCATCAACAGGTAGAAAAACGCCGTTAATATATTTACCAGCATCCGATGCTAAATAAAGCGCCGCATAACCAATATCTTCTGGTTCTCCAAAATTACCGGATGGTATTCTGCCTAAAATTTTAGTTTTTCTTGGCAAATCATGATCTATAGCTTTATGAAGCATTGGAGATTCTATCCACCCTGGGGCTATGGTGTTGATTCTAACATTATCAATAGCAAGTTCAGAAACCATACTTCTCATTAAACCTACAATAGCCGTTTTTGCAGTAGAATAGGCAACAACTTGTTTCATTCCCATTACCGCAGTCATCGAACTTATGAGGATAATAGAACCTTGCTTCCTTTTTACCATGCTTTTCGCAAACTCTCTAGTAAGTGCAAAAACACTCATTAGATGCACATTTAAGACGCCTAAAAACTCACTATCAGTGGTGTCAACTGCATTTTTTTTTAAATGAGTTCCAGCGCAATTTATTAATATGTCTATATGCCCCCAATTAGTTTCTGTTTCTGCTACTAAATTTGGGATTTTATCTAAATCGGTAACATCAAATGGTTTGTAACTACAATTATTGCCTAATGATTTTTTAGCTTCAATCAATTTATCTTCACTTCTGCCTATTAACAAAACTTGAGCTCCAGCTTCTATAAATGTTTTGGCAATGCCAAGTCCTATACCACTTCCACCGCCTGTTATGACCGCTTTTTTTCCTTCTAAACTAAATGCTTTCATTTTATTTTTATTTTTTACATGATACCAAACTTCTCAAAAGCCTCAACGGTACTCATACCCTCTTGAAGGGCTTTTAAAACTAATTTTTCTCCTCTAGCTTTTTCTAAAGCCTTTTCAAAAACTTCATCTTGAATATCTTGTGGAACGATAACCACGCCATCTAAATCGCCGTAAATAATATCTCCTGGATTGATTCTAACATTCCCAATTTCTATAGGCACTCTATAATCAATCACTTTTCCTCTTGGCCCCTGATCTTGCGCGTAAGTCCCCATACTGAATACTGGAAAACCTAACCTTAAAACTTCATTGGTGTCTCTTGAATAACCATCTACAACTGCTCCAGAAGCCTTTAATTTCATGGCTCTTGTACTCATTAAACCTCCCCAAAGCGCATAGCGCAAAGAAGATCCAGTACAGATGTACACTTCATCTTCCTCTAAACTATCTAGTGCTTCGAACATGATACCAAAAGGTTTATTGATATAACTATTATGCGATTTTTCTAATTGCTCTCCAAAAACATCAGCTTCCACGACAGGCATTGCTTTACCAAAAACAATTGATTTTGAATCAACTGGTTTCAATTGTGCGGGCAAAAACTGATGTAAATACCCCATTTTATCCATTACATCTCCTACTAAGGCAGTAAAAAGCTCTGAATGAGCCAAATCTTTTAGTTCTTTAAAACTATTGTAATACTTCATTTTATTTTCATTTATCTTTTTAAGAAATTTTCAATTCAATATAAAAAAAAATTCCACTTTTAAGCAAAGCAATGTTTTTCCAAAAATAGTTAGACAAAACATTTATTGTCAGCCTATTTCAGCTTATTAATAGCCATTTCATGCAAAATAGAGTTTGAGATAATAGAGTAAATCGAATTTTGAATAGCTATATAAAGAAGTGATTAATTAGCAAAACCTATATAAACACTTATGAATTAGTTAAATAGAATAAAAAAGAAGTCAAATATCCAATTTTCAGGGTTATACTAATTCAATCTATATTGGAACATCAATAGAACTCATTGTAGCGTTATAATTAGTTTATTTCAATTTCTAAAAAATTCTTTATCTGCAACATTGTCTATAGTTTTTCGATTTTTATTGATAATTGAGTCTTGTTTAGTCTAGATTGTTTTTCTACAAATTCATTCCATTCACCTAGTGAAGAAAAATTACCAGCCTTATTCCATCCAAAGCCAGACCAATAGGAAAATGAATTATTTTTAAGTCCAAAATTTATCCAGTTATTATCCTTGTCATTATTTATGGCTATCTCGATAGGTGACAAAGTACTAGTATCAAGGATTACAGCTGTTCCCAAAAAACTATCATCTAATGATTCCCAATAGGTGAAATAATCCTTATTCGTATTAAAATTTACCATACCATTGCTGTTGTGATGCGTAATTCCCACAGCAGCTTTTTTTAACACTTCCTTACATGCGTATTTAACATCGCAACGATAAAAATTAGCCCCTAAATCTATCGTAAACCTTTTTATCTCAGTTACTTTTAAATCATCTACCTTATAAGCAGGATACTCAAGTTCGAAGATTGAACGAATTGGTCCATTGGCAATAATCTTCCAATGTGCGTAGTTTTCACTTAAAACATATCCTTCATCACTTATTAGGGCGGTGCCTCCACACCCCCTTGTTGTTCCAACATGATAATTGTCCAAACCTTCGCCATCATCATTATGATACGAACCTCCATTAAGTTCCTTTTTGTACCATTTGTCAATAATCAAATAATCAACACGTTTAAGCCAACAGTCTATTCCACTTGAAATCAATCCACCGGGAGTGCCTTCTTGAAACATTTCCTGACATCTTGGTCCATAGGTACGAAAAGCAACCTTATCGTTTTCCCATGCAAAATCGTCTATACGTTCGGGTACAGAGCGACAGAATGTTTTTAGGCTATTTTCAATAACCATGTCCTTGGAAGTATCAATTACCAAAGTAAATATTTTAGTTTCATTCCCCTTAAAATCGGCTTGAAACAAGAGACACCCAACAATTGAATCAAGGTTGGAATCGATAAATTGAGTAAAGATTATATTACCTCGCTCATCTTTTACCAAAAGATCGGATACAGTATTACCAGTAAAATTCGATAGTTCGTTCCATTTTACTTCTACAGTTTCTGATTTTCTTGACAATCCACTGGGGTTTGTAACACTAATCCTATATCCAATTAATTCATCATTACATGAAAAAAGAGTAATGTTAACAACTAACAACAATAAGACTCTAGATAGTAATTTTTTAAACATGGTTCTGATTTTCAGTACTACTTTTTCCTACTAGTGTTAAGAGCAATCTGTCCTCCTAGCAGTAGATAAACTTCCGATTCTACCTCCACAAATGCACCGATTCCGTAGACTTCTGTCACGTCAGTGAAGGAATCACCAGGTGCGACCCCCACAGGCTGAACATAGCCTAACAATCTCATGCTCCTACTACCGTCTGCACGTAGACACTTCTTGATAGCTGTCGTCATTTCCATTAAGTTTTCATAAATTATTCTTGCTTTGCAAGTCTTCCTATTTTTAATCATTAGATCTGCTTTAACAATTACTGAATGCGTTCATTGCGCTATTTTTGGGTATTTTATAAAATATAGTCTCAATTAGGGCTTTCCGAATTAGTATCGTAAATCCTCAACGACATGCCCTCTGTTCCTGTGTAAACAGGTTAGTATATTCGGTATAATTTAATTGAGCATGAACACTTAAATGGCTAGTAAAATATAAAATCACTAACTTATGTAATGCAGTCATATCTTCTTTTTTTAGTTAAATTAATATTACAAAGTAAGAGAAAAAAAGTGCTAAATTAATATGATATTTTCCAATAATATATTAATTTTTGCAAATTGAACATTAAAAATCCGAATACTGATAACTTTAAGATATTATGTCTAAACCTAAATTTTTATCATCGGGGTATTGTCCGGGAACAGCAGTCGCTATTCAATATTTTGAGGATGCGCATTTTCCCAACCCTTTACATTACCATAAAGAACTGGAATTAGCCTATATAATTTCGGGTTATGGAACACGTATTATAGGAAGTAGTATAGAACCCTACAAGAAAGGGGATTTAGTTCTTGTTGGAGAAGAACTGGCCCACGTATGGAAATCCAATGATGCCTTTTATGAACCAGATACGTCCCTTTTAACCAAGGCTTATGTTGTAAAGTTTCATTCTGATTTTGCTGGAAAAGATTTTTTTAATCTTCAGGAATCACACCCAATTACAAAGGTGATGAAAGATGCAAATGGGGGAATAAAAATTAGGGGGAAATCAAAAAGTGTAATTTTAACAATTTTAAGAGAGATGCTCAACCAATCGCCCCTAGAACAAATACTTTCTCTATTACAAATATTAAACCTCATTTCAAAATCGGAAACTACATCCATATTATCTCATTTCGATTTGCACCGGTCATCTAACCCCAAAGAGAAAGATAGAATGAACAAAATTATTCAATATACTATGCTAAATTTTAAACGCAATATAACTCTGGAAGAAATAGCAAACATTTCCAACTTATCGAGAAGTGCTTTTTGCCGTTATTTTAAAAATACTGTAAAAAAGAGTTAAACCGCTTTTGTTTATGACATTCGAATTGAATATGCATGTAAACTGCTTTTGGAAGAGGATATGGGGATTATGCAAATTTGTTATGAATCTGGATTTAATAATCCCTCGGCATTTTCACAGATTTTTAAGAGCCTAACTGGAGTATCTCCAAGCCAATATCGAAAAGCTATAAAAATAAATAAAATTTAATAGTAAACGTTGCTTTTATCTGGCATCTTTTTTTTCTATATTTAAGGATAAAAGATATAATGTCTTTTAAACTAAAATTAATTATTCTCGCCAGCCATGTATCCAAAATTAGCTATAATTCCAACATCAACAAATAACACTTGCCCTTTGATATAATTCCCTGTATCCAAGCCAAAAAATAGCAGTCCACAAAGGTCTTCCACTTCAACGTGCGTGCTGCTGGTATGCACATTATTACTAGTTTATTAAACGGATGAATTTCATTTTCAAAGTCAGAGGTTTTGGGTTTTTATTATATGTCGATCCAATTGCATTTAACTGAATATTATGTTTCCTCCACTCTACTCACATGTTTTTGGTAAGCATCATTAATCCACCTTTTGCAGCAGCTTATACTAAAACTGTATTACTCCTGCCATACTAAACATCAAAGAACAAATATTGATGATTTTCCCACCCCAATTTTTAATCATGTCTGGCACAACAAATTTTGTAACAACCAAAGGCGAAACTAAGTTAATATCCAGTATTTATTTGAAATCCTTAGTTCCTATCTCCAAAATTGGAATATGCTTAATAATTCCTGCATTATTTACAAGAATATTAATATCTTCAATATCCAATCTTGTTAAACTTTCATTATCCACTGCCAACTGATTTTTCATCATTCACATCAAAAGCAACGGTATAGATAGCGATACCATTCTCTTCAAAAATGTCTTTGCCTTTGCTAAGTTACATTCCGATAAATCATTAATAACAATTTTGGCTCCTGCTTGTCTCATGCAATCGCTAATTCGCGTCCAATTCCAGAAGATTCTCCCATTATAAGCGCTACTTTTCCATTTAACTGGAAGCGCTCTAATATATTTTGTGTTATTTTTATTTTAATTCTGTGACTTTGACACCATCCATATCCATAAAATCTAGATTTTCGCCTGCCATACCCCAAACAAAACTATAGTTTGAAGTACCAACTCCTGAGTGTATTGACCAATTGGGAGAAATTACAGCTTGATTATTTGACATCCAAATATGTCTGGTTTCTTGTGAAGTTCCCATAAAATGACAAATTCTTTGATTAGTATCTAGGTCGGTGTAAAAATAAACCTCCATTCTACGATTGTGAGTATGAGGAGGCATCGTATTCCAAACATTGCCAGATTTTAAGGAAGTAATTCCCATTTGTAACTGGCAGGTTTCTGTTGTAGCTTTTACAATATACTGCGAAATCTCTCTTTTATTTGCCTCTTCTTCCTTGCCAAGATCCATTGTAATTGCTTTACTCTTAGAAATTTTTTTCGTTGGAAATGCACAATGCGCCGTCGCAGAATTGATAAAGAACATAGCAGGAAATTGTTTTTCTTTACTTTTTAAAACAATGGTTTTCACAGTTTGTCCTATATAAATGGCATCCCTATGTTTTAAGGTATGCTCCTTACCATCCACAACAACAGTTCCTTCACCTCCAATATTTATTATTCCCACCTCGCGACGGTCACAGAAATGCTTTGCTTTCAAAGGGTCAATAGCCTCCAGCGAGAGTTCTTTATTTATAGGCATGGCTCCACCTATTATAAAGCGGTCCAAACCAGTGTAAGTAAGGTTAATCTTTTCAGCTTCAAAAATATCTTCAATTAGAAATTCATTTCGCAATTTTTCTGTATCATAATTCTTTACATCATCGGGATGAGAGGGATATCTTTCCTGGTATTTAATCATAACATCTTACTTTATTCGTTCTTAAGGTTCATTTTATAAATTTCACTGGCGGCTAGAAGAAAAGTTCCCGTCACATATTCATGCGAATCATCTGCTGACAAATTTATTGGCCTGTCTCCCACCAGTTGTCCCCATTGTACTTTTCCTTCGGCACTAACTGCGTCGCAAACCGATTTCCAGCCTTTACGGATAACAGGTGTGAATTCATCTTTATCAAGAAGTCCGTTGTTTACTCCATAAGCTAAACCGTATAAAAAGAAGCTTGTTCCACTTGTTTCTTTAAGATGAACATCATCTGGATCTGCAAGGTTAGGATACCAGAATCCTTCTTCCGATTGGCACTCTTTTAACGCTTGTGCCATTCTCTGAAGTAACTGTTCGTATCTTTTGTAACTGGCATGTTCTTTTGGAAGGTATTCTAATATGCGAGCAATACCTGCTATAGCCCATCCATTTCCTCTTGACCAAATTACTTTTTTGCCAGAAGCAGTTAACTGCATATTTCCTTCCCTGTGTGGGTCATTTTTGCGTTGCTCAACATTTTCTGGAAAATATCGTTTGTCACGATAAAACAAATTTTCTTCTGTATCGTATAGCTTTCCATATACATCCCAAACATAAGTTTCCATCCATTGCAGGTATTTTTCATCTTTGGTGACTTTATATAACATGGCCAAAGCTGGAGGACCCGTAAATAAACCGTCAACAAAACGTCTCCCTCCTTCCCAATACCATTCTCGCGGATTTGAAATTGGATTCTTTATTTCAGGGTTTTCAAGATGTGAAATGATATTTTTTATCTTGTATTTTTTCTTACTCACCATATAACTTTCAATCATGATTTGCCCACACGTTAACAGGTTACCGCCACTACCTCCATTATCGGGTGGTATAGCTGGAAGTGTCCATTTTAATGATTCACAAAGGTCATTACACTGATTCAAATATGCTTCATCTTCAGTAGCTAAATAGCAAGCCATAACTCCTATATAATAGGTACCACGTATCCAATTGTCATCATATTCACTCCATGGATTAGCTAATTGATAAGCATTAGTTTTGTCCATGAACTCTTTAATGTTCCTTTTCTCAAAATAATTTTGACAATAAAATGTCGGTCCAAATAAAATTCCTAAGCAGAACTGCAATATGACTTTCTTCATTTTTTTATTGATTAAGTGTTGTTTTATTAATTATATAACTTTTTTAAAATAAATCTATATTAAAAAGAAGGAGAGATTTCTCCTTAATTGTTTGCTCCAACTTGTGTGTTTGTTTTTCTTTTCGAAAAATTAATTGATAAATAATTTTGCAATGATTAATTTCATCTACAAATTTAAAGTCTAATCAAATCAAAAAATGTATATATATTGAGCTATTCTATATCAATATTTGCTAAGTTTATTTAATTATAGTAAGAAAAGTTTAAAGAAAATACTGTAGTAGAATCCTTTTTTAAATCCTTAAATTAAAGGAGCTCTATAGACATAAACACAAGCTATGATTTGAAATTGAATTATCAATTTTTCAGTGGATAGAGGACTTGTTCAATAACAAAAGAAGATATTATTATTTTGGAAACAAAACAATCAAAGAATTTGGATAAGATATGTATAACGTCAAACTAGCTGCTTAATAATTCAACTAATTGCACATTTTTTTGTTACAAGCCCACAGATGTGTTCAAAAACTTAAGGAAAACAACCATACACTGCAAGAAATGACACATCACAATTAATATTTACCCGTTCAACTATACAAGTTTTCAACATATCTCTTTTTGTCTGAAAGGCTTTTTGCATAAAATCTATGATATAAACACATTAGAATACATTTTACTCCTATTTATTATACAAAAAATGTGGAAAAGAAAACTTATTTCGAAAAGTATTTAAGGGAAGTAAACTTCCCTTAAATACCAATTCAAACTACTAAACTAAACTAAACTAAACTAAACTAACTCACTGTTAATTAATAAATTCAATATTTTAATACAATGAAGTAAACTTATTTGATTTCTACTATTTGTATATTTCTAATTATTACCTTCATTTGGAGCAACTCCATAGTCTAAAGCAAATTGAGGTATTGGGTAATATGAAGATGAACCTGGATTCTTACCTGGAATTCCTTCCAAAGCTTGAGGCCATTTGTTATGCCTTCTTAAATCTTGTAATCTAAATCCCTCAAAATACAATTCCCAAGCTCTTTCTCTTAAAATGGCATCATTAAATGCAGCCATAGAAGAAGTATCATCACTTGTTAGCCCTCCTGAAGGATTTGATCTTCTATGTACTTCATTTACCAAATCAATGGCCTCTTGAGTAGGACCATTATTATTTTCGTTTATTGCTTCGGCTAACATTAACATTACATCTGCATATCTTGCAAGTACATAATCATTACCCTGATAAGCATTTGAGCCTTCTGCAGGATATTTTTCAATTACAACACCAGCCATATTGCTACGATTCCTAGATCCATAAGAACTTACTAAAAGCGCCCTTCTATCATCGGTTGGGTCAAATGAATCATAAAATTCCCAAGTAGCCATATAAGGTGCACTTGGCCCAAACCATCCTGGTTTTCTAGGAAAATCATTAGGAAACGAATACCAACTATAAGGATTAAAACTACCGTCAGCTGCTCTACCTTGAGAAGTTGGATCACAAGAGACAGCAAAAATTGTTTCTGTATTCCTTTCTGTTGCTTCTCTAAACAGGCTAGCGTAATCATCTACTAAAAGATACCCTAAGCTCTTAATCTCCCTTCCAACGGCTTCTGCTTGTTGGAAATTTCTATCATTTAAATATAATCTCATCAAAACCACTAAAGCAGCCCCCTTATTAAATCGACCATATACTGGTGGAGTTTGAGGTAAATTATCTGCTGCATAACGCAAGTCAGCCGCAACATTTGCAACATACTCATCATTACTAGGCTTTGTTACATCTGCTTCAGCTTCAGGATTACCAATTAGTTCTGGATCCAAAAGCACTGGAACTGGTCCATACATCTGTAACATTATATACATAGTCCAGCCTCTAGCCATCCTAGCTTCGGCTATTAATTGTCTTTTAGAATTCTCATCTGTAAATACAGTAGCTTCTTCTAAAGTTTTGATTATTCCAGTCGCTCTAGTGACAAATCTTGTTTTTTCAAAATGAGAATATGATCTACTATGAGCTACTATAGGACTAAAATCACCTATGCTTTTAGATCTTCTAAAATCATTACCTTCACCACCAACCCATGGAATCATCAAATCAGTTGGTAAATCAAATAATTGCATAGTACCCTCAACAGGGCCAAAGAAACTATATCTAAATGAACCATCAGTATAGCCCCAACTTAATTTAAATGGTTGATACAAATCTAAAGTCAATAATTCATACTCGCTTTCAGTTGACGGAAAAGTCAATGGGTTTAAGGTGCCAAAAAGCTGTGGTTCTAATCCATCATCACATGATGACACTGCTAGAACAAATACTGTTAATAATAAAAATATTCTTTTCATTGTTTTTTTTTAAAAATTAATATTTAAGCCTAGTGCAAAAGATTTCACGATAGGATAAGGAGCTGAAGCACCTTTTACACTTGGAGTAAAAACTTCCGGATCTCCTCCTTCATAGCTTGTAAATAAGAAAGGGTTTTGAATATCTACATACACTCTCATGTCATTAAAGAATACAGATTTTAGCTGTTCTGATGTAATTGTATATCCTAAATTGATACTTCTTACCCTTAAAAAATCAGCATTGGAAATAGTTATGTCTGACCCCCAATTGACTGTATCTCCTATATTTCCCAGAGCAGTTTCATCATACGTCACCCCAGGCAAAGTACCTTTAGGGTTTTGGCTAGACCATACATCAATTGTATTGCCACTTCCACTAGTATTCAAATCTAACATTGAGATTGGGTTTGCCCAGTTTAAACTATAATTTTGCTTAAAA
Organism: Mariniflexile sp. HNIBRBA6329; assembly: GCF_043558645.1. Taxonomy (NCBI): domain Bacteria; kingdom Pseudomonadati; phylum Bacteroidota; class Flavobacteriia; order Flavobacteriales; family Flavobacteriaceae; genus Mariniflexile; species Mariniflexile sp. HNIBRBA6329. Next base: position 42,407 of record NZ_JBIFXS010000016.1, read on the forward strand.
GACCCGACTTGTCCATATAGTGCAGTTGAGATATCAAAATTCTTATAAGTAAATTTAGTTGTTAATCCAAAAGAAAGATTGGGGGTTTGATCATAAATAATTACATCATTCCTATCTAATACATTATCCCCATTTTGGTCAACAAATCTTGGAGCTCCTGCTATACTAGCAGTAGCAGGTTGATAATCTGAAATCGCTTCTCCAATTTGTATAATACCATTTGTTTCAAAAGCATACATACTCCTTACGGGATCATTCACATTTAAAAATGTTGAAGGATCATCTTGAGCAAACCTTTCAACCCATTTATAATCAAAATGAGAAAGATTAACCGCCATGTCCCATCTCACATCATTTGTTCTTATAAGGTCGCCTCCAATATTTATATCAAACCCTTCACGTACTTGTTCGCCACCGTTTGCAGGTCTTGTAGAAATAGCTGATAAAGCCGATGTATTCACAGAACCTCTAAGCAAATTGGTAATATTATCTTGAAACCACTCAAAAGAGCCATACAGTCTTCCTTTAAACATTTCAATATCTAATCCAATATTTTTCATTATGGTTTTCTGCCATGTTAGGCTTGGGTCGTCAAGTTGAGAAAGCCTATAAGACACATAAGACACACTACCATCTTCAAAAGCTATAACATCACCTATAGGATTATAATATCCATAAGCTGCTCCAGATGGCAAAGTCTCTCCTGTAGTACCGTAACTCCCTCTTAACTTTAAAAGATCAATATTATCTTTTAAACTTTCAAAAAATGGTTCATTAGATATTTTCCACCCAACAGAAATACTAGGAAAAGACGCGAATTTACTTTCTGGGAAAAACTGACTAAAACCATCATGTCTAATAGCTCCTTCAATTAAATAACGATCAAAGAGATCAAACGACGCACGCGCAAAATATGATCTTGTTTTATTAATATATTTCCAAGAATTACCATTTGTGGGAGCCCCTGAAATATTAGTAGTGTTTATGTTATCTAACATATCAAATGCCTGTACCCCAAAACCAAAACCTTTATCTATATATTCTCCAAAACCAGCTACTGCATTAATTTTTAGATTTGTAAAATCTTTTACAAAAGTTAAATACGATTCAAACGTATGTCTTTCTCGATCAGATTGTTGTAATGAGGCGCGTGCCCTATTATCATCAAACCAGTTAGTTGTAGATGGTATAAAAAAGTCTCTAAATGATGATTCCTCATTGTAGCCATACAATACTTTACCCGTTAACATCTCAGGTATAATCGTTAAATCTAAAGATGTTGTTGTTAATAAAGAGCTGTTTTTAGATTCATCTTTTATATCTAATTGCGCAACTGGATTACCTATTAAACCAAATTGCGTGAACTCTCCAGTATTAGGATCTTTAACAGGCAAATAACGAGGATAGGCAAGAGCCGCTTGCAAAGCACCATAACTATTTGCGCCGCCACCTCCTGTTTGCTGACCAGCTACAGGATTGCCATATGTTGAACGATTACCATTAGCACTAACATTTAGTTTAGCAAAAGGCAATATTTGAAAAGACAAGCTCAATTTACCTGTTAGCTGCTTAAGCCCTGAATTCTGAACGGTACCCTCCTGATCAAAATAGCCTCCAGAAAAATAATATGTTGCTTTTTCAGAACCTCCACTTGCGTTCATATTGAGATTATTTATATATCCAGATTTTAATAACTGATCTAGCCAATCCGTGTTAACTGTATTATTAATATCACTATTTGAAAAAGTAGGCACATAACCCGATGGTGCAGTATTACCAAATGGCTGCATATTATTTTGAGCAAGATACCTATCCTCTTCAAACCTGTTATAAAATTGCATATAATCTTTAGCCTCTAACTGCTCTAAATATGGCGCATTTACTTGCAATGAATGGCTTAAATTCACATTCACCTTCATAGCACCCGATTTTCCCTTTTTTGTAGTAATTAAAATAACACCATTGGCAGCATTTACACCATAAATGGCTGCACTAGCGTCTTTTAATATTTCAACAGACTGAATGTCATTTGGATTTACGCCTCCCAAATTACCTCTATTAACATTATTAGTTTCGGCGTGATTAACACCTGACTCCAAATTACTACTAGGAACAATTACCCCATCTACTACAACTAATGGATTGCCCCTACCTCTAATTGACAAATTAACCCTACCTCCAGGTTGAGAGCTTGACTGATTCACCTGAACACCAGCCGCCTTACCAAACAACAAATCTGTAACACCTGAATTTGATGAGTTTGGTATATCAGTAGCATCTACCGAAACTACCGATGTAGTTATGTTTTTCTTAATGGTGGTTCCGTATCCTACAACCACAACTTCATCTAAAGCTGTCGTGTCCTCTCCCAGTTGAATTAAAAATTTGTCTTTTCCAATAACAGAAACTTCCTTAGACAAGTACCCAATGTACGAAATAATCAAAGTAGCATTTTCATTATTAATATCAATAACAAAATTCCCGTCAAAATCTGATTGCACCCCATTAGTCGTACCTTTCTCTATAATTGATGCCCCAGGTAATGGCATACCTGCAAGATCTTGAATGCTACCTGAAATAGTTTTCTGAGCAAACACCGCTGACCAACTAGTAAGGACAGCTGTTAAAATAATTAACTTTAATTTCATCTTCATTAATTTTAGTTGTTTTATTGGTTATTTAGTTGTATTAAATATTTCCATGTAAAAAACCAAAGATTACGTACAATAATTTCTTAGTAAAGAATATATATAGTCTTAAACTTTTTTACATTAATATTTAAACAAATTTAATTAAACAAAAAAAATACAATTAGCCTATTAGTGATATTTAATCGCCATTTCTTGCAATACGTAATGTCTTGGATTTAAACTGGAATTACTACATTAGACAGGAGATAAAATAAGAGAACATGCTTACTAATTTAAAAAATGGGATTGTACACCACTAATAGCGAATTAAAATAAACCGCTAAAAATCGATTCTATATGTAAAGATTTAAACTTATGACATGATATTAAAAATGAAATATATTACTCTAGTTTATTTATAGAATCTTAGTTATATTACTATATTTTTAATATTTTAAATTCGATTATTATCATTTCTTTTCATAGCTAGCTCTTTTTGTATAACAGCCATTTCTTCAACCCAAGGGCTTTTTTCAGGGTTATTTATAGCTATATCATAATATGATTTAGCTTTTCTAAAATGACCGGTTCTTCTATACATTTCCCCTATTAGGTAGTTTATGGAAGCTATTTCGGTTTGGTTAGTATATTCTTTATTTTTTATTGCTTTGATTAAATAATATCTTACCTTATTTTGCAACTCTTTTCTGTATTTGTCTTTTTTTACATTTCCTTTTATTATATATGTACCAATTAAATAACAATTTGCAATGTGATCTGCGTTTTGTTTAAGACGTTGCTTAATTTCTGCCGCAATTTGACACTCTAGTACTTCATCAACTTTCACATCATGGTACCTTTTCAAGAGCTTCTTTATGTTGTTTTTTTCATCCTCATTATATTCAATCTCAAAATCAAACAGGTAGCCCGAGAAATGACATTTTGAGCAACTATTAATTTCTTCTTTATAATGATCATCTGAATCTTCCTGTCTCTGAAAATCTGCATAATTGCCAAAGGCAGCCGATCCCATTGTTACGCAAAACTCAACTGTTGTACCATCCATTGGGCACTTCACTTTTTGAGGGTGGCAAACATGAGCCCACGACATATTAAACACTAAAAACATTATAAAAGTTACAAGCAATTTTCTCATTTTAATATTTGTTTCATGGTTAATACATATTAAAAAAATAAGGATTTGTACTCTTAATTAAAAGGGTAACAAATCCTTTTTACTTAATTCGATCTCAACCTACTGTTTACTTATTTTTTTACTAAACGACGCATTATCTTTTAAAATTTTTAAAAGATAAATTCCTTGAGAGTAGTCTTTCATATCAACTATAACTTGACCTTCTTTTGTTTTAATAGTTATTAATTTTGTACCTAGAATGTTATATAATTCAATTTTTGCTCCTATAAGTTCGTTTGGCAAATGAACATTAAAACTATTTAATACAGGATTTGGATAAACTTTTATATCACTATCATTGATAGTTGCTTCAACTGATAAAAGATTAGTTACGCCAATAATACCATTGCTTTTTAATAGAGAGGTGTCCCACGCTAATCCATCACCAGGCGTTGCAGGATCAATTGCATCAAAATCACCAATGATATTAGAACCACTAAAAATTGTAAAGGAATTTCCATTTGCATAATCCACACCGCTTTGATTTACTATTTTAAGAGTCCCATTTAAAGTAAATTGATTCGCTCCCATTTTTAAAAGATCTGAAGTGTTTGTTTCTACATATACATCAGCTTCATACGCACTTCCATCCTGCATGGTTACGGCTTTGTTTACCGTAAGTGTTCCTAATACTGGATAACCCGGCGCTAGAGTCCCTCCGCTAGCCACATTAATTGTGTTAGACAAAATACCCGTTCCAGATAAAGTTCCTCCAGTATTAATCATTAAGGCACCTGTACCAGCACCACTTCCTGTTGTATTATTTACAATTAGTTTCCCTCCATTTACATTAGTAACACCTGTATAGGTATTTGCATTTGTCAATATCAAAGATCCTGTACCTATTTTAGTCAGCATATTACTAGAAATCACTCCGTCATATTGCGAATCAATATTTTTAGCTCCAATTTCCCAATTAGCCGAAGTTAAAAAACTTGCTGCAACCCCATTTAAGGCTCCAAACTTCACTGTTCTATTGGTACTTGTCGACAAATAGGCTTTTCCATTTAAATTAATAATTGCATTGGCGTAACCAAAGGTGTTGTTTAATCTAAAATCTCCATTCACATTAAGAATTCCTGTAAAAGCTGACCAATCCCCTCTAAATTCTGTACGTATGTAAGGCATAGTTACATTTAATGTACCCGCACCAGTTAATTCACCTAATAAAACAGCTCGCCCATTGGGAGTAAAGGATCCTGTTTTACCTAAAGGAACTTCTATATCCCAAGTTGGAGAATCATAAGCCCCTCTATCCTCCATAATTAAAGAACCAGATTCTATGATCAATTTACCCAATGTTCCAAGTCCGCTTGTATTTCCTAAAGCACCTCTTAAATAAATAGAACCATTTTTTAAAGTTGTTGTCCCCGAATAAGAATTGTTATATAATAAATACAAAGAACCTGAACCGTCTTTTACCAAATTACCTGAACCGGTAATATCTCCAGTAAAAATCGCATACTCACTTGCAGAAGGAATATTAATTGTTGAAGTTCCTGTAATGGTTAGCACCCTGTCGGTAGTACTATTATGGTTGATTTGTAAAGTGGCATCATTCACAACAAGATTACCCTCGTTGTTAGCTGTCGTTCCTAGAGACGAAAGTTCTCCACCGTTATTTATAACAGAAACCGCTAAGGTTCCACCATTTACAATAGTTTTTCCCGTATAAGTGTTATTAGTTAAATCTAATGTTACTTTATTGGTATTCGATTTAATTAAATCACCAGTTCCATCAATTGCTCCCGTTCCACTTATAGAATAATCACTTGTTGCATTAAAGCTTACCCCTGAAGTATTAGCTATAACAGAAAGTTGAACTGATTTGTTTAACCCTGTTTCATCAAAAACCACGGCATCTTTTGGTGTAAAAGCTTCTTGAATACCATTCAAATCAAAATTCTTTGTACTGGAATCCCATTTATCATCAATTGTTCCTTTCCAAGTTATTGTACCTGGATCACGCAAACCTTCAATTTTAAGTTTGATTTGGTTGTTTTCAATGATAATCTCATTAGGAATACCATCTAAGCCTTCAACAATAAAATCCTCTATTATCGCAGTAAGAGTAGCTGTTGATTTTATCAAGGTGTAAATACCGTCTTTTGCAACACCATCTTTGAACGCTACAATAATTTTATTTTTACCTGAAAAAATAATATTTCCATTTACAATTATATCATCATTTAATGTTGCTGATTCTGGAACAATATCAAATGCAAAGTTATTATTACCAGGAACAGCTAAATCTCCATTTATAACCAAAGAACCTATTAAATCGGCTGTAGTTCCGCTTCCTGGATTAATTCTACCTCCATCAATATTAAAACCTTTCTCTAAAACAACTCCTCCATTGTATGTTCCAGTACCACCAATAGCTCCTCTAGGTTTTACAGTTACTTTGCTCTCTATACTTCCATTAACATTCAAGGCTCCTTCAGAAATTTCTGTTGCTCCTGTATAATCATAATTCCCGTTAAAAGTAACTGAACCTGACAAAGACTTCACCACATCCATTGCCCCAGTAATTTTTCCTGTTCCCGAGAAAACATAATTTTTATCTTGAGCATTCATAAACCAAATCTTCTTTGGAGAAAAATTATTACTTAACACAATTGGATTAACATTGTTTCCTCTTGAATCAAACATGATAATATCATCATTTGTAAATAAAGCACTTTCTCCATTTGAATACCAGTTAGTGGTAGCAGTATCCCAAACAGCACTTGTAGTTCCTGTCCAATACTTATCTGCCTTTTGAATAGGCGAAATAGACGGTTCTTGCATACCATCGCCAATATAAAAATCAGTCAAATGCCCTTGGTAATAGCCTCTAACATGCATACTATTTAAATACCCCGGATTTTGTGAAAGGGTATATATTCTTTCTGAAGTAGGAATTGGCGTGGTATAAATTCTTAACTCAGAAAAGCTATAATCCTCATAAATAACTTCTTCTCGCCAATCTCCTAAAATATCCCCCACAAAACTGGGTGTATTGGGACCTACATTATGACCTGAAAAGGTGCTATTTCCGTCTATTCGAATTCGTTCTTCTCCATCAGCTAAATAATTCCATTTAGTCATTTTAGTATTGTCTAAATTTTCTGTTAACAAATCACCATCCCAAAAAATTCTAAAATTCGGATACGAAGCTGGCATATTTACTGAGGAAGTTGGTGCTCCAGACACATTATAAAGATGATCTACAAAAGTGTGAAACTCGTATCCCGTAAAACGGGGATCAAAATCTCCCACATTACCTCTTCCCATATCAACATTATTTGGGTTTTTTTGAGTTAATAAAACCTTACCTGTTTTGGCATCATGATAATACCACATAATACCAGAAACACTATAACCCTGTTGAATTCCATAACCTTCCAAACCTGGTCGATTAGGATCTAAATCACCAATAAAAAAACGATCTCCATGAAAAATATCCTGCTCTGCTAAAGTATATAGTAAAGCCCCATCATCATCAATAACATAACCCTGTACGCTTATTTCGTCTTTTCCATCACCATCTACATCTATAATTCTTATTTGGTGTCCCGTTGGAAGCGTTTTACCTTGATCTCTTGAAATAAACTGCCACCTTTGAGCTAATGTTCCGTTTTTCCAATCCCAAGTGGTAGTCATATCATTAAAACCTTCACTGCCTGTTCTATTTTTAGCTTCCCAAACTACACTTGGATGAATACCATCCAAGTAAGCAATTCCCATATGACCATTCATAGGCCCTTCTGCTAAGAAAGGGTTATCATATTGCGTTCGTGATATCTCTGCTCCGGTTAATCCGTTTAGAACAGACATAAATTGAACATTATTATCTGAAGGGTAGTTCAAAACGGAGCCATCTCCAAACTTCACTCCATTAGCTGTTCTAATAATAACCTCGGCTTTTCCATCCTCATTGATATCATACACCTCTAAATTATCACCATGACCAACATCTACTGTTGAAGAGCCAGGTTCATTATTGTATTGATAAAGACTGTTTGGGCCGCAATCCAACTGCCATAAAAAAGTACCGTCTTGTTTATAAGCTTCTACTATCATTGGATTTGCGGCAGTATTAGTTCCTGAATAATCTAATGATGACCTAACTATAACAAAATCATAATCACCATCACCATCTAAATCTCCAACACGTACATATCTTGCCGTATAATTAACGAGATCTTGATTCAAGGGTATACTCATATAGGATCGCACAGGAGTATGAGCCGGCATTATAAATGAACGACTTGCTTCTTGTTCGACATCATTTATAACGGCTTTTACAAAATATTCATTAGATACATTAAAATTAGCTGTTGTATCTGTATAATTCGTTCCAGTAGTAAGAATGGTAGTATTCAATTTTACTGCAGTTCCACCTCCTGAGGAACGATAGAGATTAAACCCTGTAGTTGTTGGTTCTGTGGCAAATAAACGCCAAGAAATAAATGCTTTTGAACTCTCTGATCGAATAGCTACAACGCCTCTGTCCAAATCTTGTACTATACGCTGAGTATTCCCTTTGTATCCTAAAATAAATACACAAGTAATTATTATTATTTTAATATGCTTCATCTTTTAAGTTTAAATTGTAGTTCCAAAATTAAACAGGGGAGGATTAAATCGGCTTATCAATTCTTGTCAAAACAAGTCATTTTTTCCTCAAACACGTTTCTATAAAATTGTAGTTCATCCTATAAATCAAACAAACCTGTACAAACTATTAAAATGAGGTTTTATTAATAGTTTTTTTGCAAGTACACACAATAAATAATTATAAGGTCATAAACCAAAATTGACTTTTATTATCTATTTACTACCATGCTCCATTAGTTTCAAGAAAGTTGATTCATCGCAATTGTAAATTTTTAATTCTAAGTGATAATTTGTATTTATATTTTTAACATAAGATTTGTATATTTTTAATTCATTTCTAATATAACTAACATACGTTCCTTTTCCTTTTTTTCCTTCTATTATCTTTCTATCCTTAAGGATACGATAAGCTTTTTCTACAGTATCTCTTGATACACAATAATCTTTACTAAAGGCATTAATTGAGGGAAGTTGAGCACCTCTACTAATTTCTCCTTTGGATATATTATGAGCAATACAATCTACAATTTGTAAATATTTTGGAATTTTAGAGTGTAAATTAATATTTAAGTCCTTGTGTAAATTCATAAATATATTATTTAGTTTTAGAAAAACAGATATGGAACATTTAGTTTTTAAATAAATCTAAATGGGCTCTATCTGTTATTTTTTTTACTATTACTACCTATTCTTCAACTTTCCAGATAAAAGGCAAATACCAGTTGTTGGTATTCATTAATTTGGTATGAACCTCATTGGCTTTTGGGTTGTTATCTTTAACTAATTTATCATAAACTTTATCTGCTAAAAAAGCAGGATCATTACGGCGTAATGCAATACGAATTAAATCTCCCCAACGGTTACCTTCAAAGGCTAAATCTAAAGCGCCTTCTTTAATAAGATTGTTTTCAATTGAAATCAAACTGTCACCTACTACTTCTGCTCTTTGAAGATATGCACGCCCTCTTATCCCTCCATTACGGTGCCAATCGCCTCTGTAGCGAGGAAAATCACCATTTCTTGCATCAAAATCATAAGGAAAAGGTTGTTTCGTTTGTTCTATGTTTGTTTTATCTGTTTCTCCTTCAACAGTGTATGCAGATAAAATTCCAAAATTTAAAAGGGCATTTGCAATTTTATGCTGATTATCCCGATTTGCAGCCTCTGCATAACGCAAATGAAGTTTTGTTGCACGATACAAAAACCAATCTCCACCAGTATTAAATTCATCAAGAGGTATTTGACTAGTAGGATCTAGGTATTTAAGCAGATATTTTATGATAACTGGTTGACCGTTAATAATGTTATAAGAGAATTTTTGTCCTCTTGCATCATAAGGAAAACCATTTCGTTGTATTTGACTATCCCAAAGGTTCATAGCACTTTGCGAAGGTTTTACCAAATACTTTCCTCCTTGATTTGAAAACAAATCTATGAATGGATTTTTGGGAGCAAAATTACTATCAAAAGGGAGTGACCAAATCCATTCTGTATTCCAAAGCGCATCTTTCTCTCTCACAAACATTGATTTCCATCCTTGGGTATTATTATTTACTAAAGAGTAAGTATCTTGTGCTCTATTCCTCAAATAACCTACCGCTAAGTCATTATTATTGGCTATATCAGCATATTTAACACGATACGTATCAAAGCGTACCACATCACTACTACTTCCACTCCCCGTTTCCATTACATTTTTATAATGAGCTGCTGCTTGCAAATAGTTATTATTCCATAATTGTAAATCACCCAATAAACATTCTTTATTAATAAAAAACTTGGCAGTATTATTTCCATCTACATTAATAACAAGTGTACTATTTGCACTGTAAGGATCTGTGTAAGGAAGGGATTCCGCAAAAGACACAAGTTCATCGATCAATTGTTCAAAAGGAATTCTGACATAAGTATTTGGATCTTTTATATCATCAATTTTTTCTATGGGTTCAGTTATATAAGGTACCGATCCATAATGAATACCTAACTGTAAGTAAATCCAACTACGTAAGATGCCAATATCAGAATAACGCTCATTATATTCATTGATATCCATTCTATTATCTTCAACCATATCCTTAAAGTTCTTAAGGACATCGTTACACAGATTTATCACCTCGTAAAAATCTTTAGGATTTGCATACGGGTTGGCTTCACTTACTGAATGTTCGTTCAATTCTTGCAGAAATAAATCTGCATTATAAGTTGGACTAAGTAAATCTGCCCTTAATTCATTAAGGATTACATGTTTTTCTGCGAGTCCCATAAATTTACCGTAAATACCAACTACGGCCGCATCAGCATCAAAGATATCCCGGTATACCTGTTTTTTGTTCAATTTATCCTGAGGCTCTACTTCAATAAAATCTTGACAAGAGTTCAAGGTTAAAAAAAAGGTTAAAGCTCCTAAAGTTATTTTGCTACTAATATTTTTGATCATTGTTTTCATATTTTTAACTCTAAAATTTTTAATCACTATAGCCCTAAACGCAATCCTATTTGTACTGTCATGAATTGAGGCATAAGACCTATATCAACACCTTGTCCAAAAATAGACGA
>NZ_JBIFXS010000017.1:0-52501 GCF_043558645.1 Mariniflexile sp. HNIBRBA6329
ACGCTTTACATACCCACTGTTTTCTGGTGTTTTCATTACACTAAGGTTTTAGTGTATCGCTATTTCAGGACGGGACACTTTAAAACAAAAAAACAGCCAACTAAAATAGTTGGCTGTTTTTTTGTTATAATTTTATAGTATGATAGAGCATTATTTTACATGTCCGCATTGTTGGGAACCGATATCTATGATGTTAGATACTTCAGTTTCTAAGCAAGTATATATAGAAGATTGTGAGGTTTGTTGTAACCCAATACAGCTTAAGATTCAATTTATTAATTCGGAATTATTAGATTTTCAAGCAGATAGCATAGAACAATAATATTTTCTAATTTTATGCTTGCAGAAATTAAAAAGGGTTGTATATTTGCATTCCGAAACAATATGGTCGGCATTATGAACCGAAAGTTAAAAGCTAAGAAAATTGTTTTGATATTAAATCGCGGGATAGAGCAGTAGGTAGCTCGTCGGGCTCATAACCCGAAGGTCACTGGTTCGAGTCCAGTTCCCGCTACAAAGCTTTACGCTAATGAAATCAACGGATTGTGTTCTCACAATCCGTTTTTTTTTATGTCTTCAATTTTCTTGCTTTTACAAAAAGTACACAAAAAAGGATCAAGAGCAATTGTTGTGTTTAAGCAAAAATTGTTGTTAATCTAAAAAGGAAGAATTCTATGTTGCCCCCCTAAACTGAGCTCTAAAAGCTTTAATTTTTGTGTTAAAAGATTCTGCAGCTGCGTTTGTGCTTCTGTTAATGAAATAGTTTAGTATGGATCTATAATTGATTGCTATAGTATTTGCGATGGTAATAAAGGCTCTGAAGCCTGTATTTTCGACATCTTTGTACCAATGTGCTAATTTTGTATAGGTTACTTGTATTGTGTTAGCTGTATTAAATATGTTTCTGTGCCCTTGAGCTAAATCAAAAGCGGTTTTAATATCAGGGTATTGATTGAATAGTATCTTGCTTCTAATATGTTGGTTTTCTGTCCAATTTGAGGGTGCTTTGTATAATAAATACCTGCTTCTGGCTAGTAATTGTTTTCTAGTGTCCCCATTGCTAAATTCTTTTGGTGTGAAAGTTTTGTTCTCTAGTCTTGCTTTTTTTATCCGCTCATTTTCCAAATCTATAGCGTCCCATCTGTGTTTTATTCTAATGTCCTGAAGCGCTTCTAGAGCTAATTTCAGCTCAAATAATCTATTTACTTTTTTGGTTAGATATCTTTTTTATCAATGTCAATTTCAGTTTTGAATTTACTTCTTTTAATTGCTTGTTTCGCTTCGTAATGTTCTTAACGCATATTCTTGGATGAAAGCTTTAATTGTGCTTTAAATAGTTCTAGTGGTTGATTGTCTAATTTGTAAGAGGAAAGAAGTTCAATCTTTAAAGCTTTGAATAAAGCTTTGGCTACGTAATTATTTTTTATCAACAAAACTTGAAATTGAATAAAATCAAGTCGTAAAGAACGGAGAAATCGAATTATCTGTTGAAGTTTCAAATACATGAGCTAGGTATGGTGAAGAAGTGATTCAGTTATATATCAGGGATTTATTTGGAAGTTTAACACGTCTAATAAAAGAATTGAAAGACTTCAAAAAAAATGATTTAAGCTGGAGAAACAAAAAACGTTAACTTTATAATAAATGTTGAAAAGTTTCAGTTTTATACCACCAACAAAAAGTGGGAGTTTGAACCAGTCGATTCAAACACTAAATTAAAAGAAATATTTTCGGTTACCGAATAAAGAAAATAAAGTCACATCAAATTATAGCCATTGGATAAGAACAATATTTTTAAAAGAGAAACACTGATAAAGCAGTTGGAAGCAAATGCCAATTGGGATGTGATAATTATTGGAGGTGGCGCCACAGGTTTGGGCGTTGTATTAGATAGTGCCACCCGAGGGTTTAAAACACTGTTATTGGAACAGGTAGATTTTGCAAAAGGCACATCGAGTAGGAGTACTAAATTACTTCACGGTGGGGTGCGTTATTTGGCGCAGGGTAACATCGATTTGGTAAAAGAAGCTTTATATGAAAGAGGTTTGTTGTTAAAAAATGCTTCTCATCTGGCAAATAATCAATCTTTCATCATTCCAAATTACAATTGGTTTGATACGATTAAATATACGGTCGGACTTAAAATTTACGATGCTTTGGCAGGTAAATTGAGTTTTGGAACCTCCATTCGAATTAATAAAAAAGAAACGCTTTCAAGATTAAGTACCATTAAAAACGGAAAACTTAAAGGTGGTGTGGTATATCATGATGGTCAATTTGATGATGCCAGATTAGCCGTAAATATAGCGCAAACGGCTATAGAGCACGGAGCGACTGTTTTAAATCATTTTAAAGTAAATCAGCTAACAAAGAATATAAAAGGCCTAGTAAATGGCGTGGTGGCAGAAGATACTGAGACAAAAGTTTCTTACACTTTAAACGCTAAAGTGGTTATAAATGCCACAGGTGTTTTTACTGATGAAATTCTGAAAATGGATAATTCTGAAGCAAAAAACATGGTGCGCCCAAGTCAAGGTATTCATTTGGTTTTAGATAAATCATTTTTACCCGGAAACGATGCGATTATGATTCCAAAAACCAACGATGGCAGGGTATTGTTTTTAGTGCCGTGGCATAATAAAGTAGTGGTTGGAACTACCGATACCTTGCTTGATAGCCACAGTTTAGAACCCAAAGCTTTAGATGAAGAAATAGATTTCATCATCGATACAGTAAACAATTATCTAACAAAAAAGGTAAGTAGGGCAGATGTGTTGAGTATTTTTGCAGGTTTACGTCCATTAGCAGCACCAAAAGACAAATCTGAAAAAACCAAGGAAATTTCAAGAAGCCATAAAATTATTGTTTCTAATTCTGAATTGATTACCATAACGGGCGGTAAATGGACTACTTACAGACGCATGGCTCAAGACACCGTGAATAAAGCTATTTCCATTGGGAAATTAGAAAGTAAACCCTGTAAAACAAAAGATATAAAAATTCATGGGGCAATGGATGCTATTGATAAAACACAGCATCAATATATTTATGGAAGCGATAAGACTGCTATTCAAGCATTGATTAGGGAAACTCCAGAATTTGGAGAGACATTACATCCACGGCTTCCATATACCAAAGCAGAAATTATTTGGGCCATTCGATACGAAATGGCAAGAACTGTAGAGGATATTTTGGCAAGACGTGTCCGTACTTTGTTTTTAGATGCTAAAGCTACTTTAGAAATAATTCCTATGGTAGCAAAAATATTAGCAAATGAATTGGGTAAAGATGATATATGGGAATTACAGCAAATTAATGAATGTAACAAAATAGCAAATCAATATGTATTGTAAAGAAAGTTAAGACGTTTGTCGAGGAGGTGTTAATTTGATGTTTTCCATCAACTTAACAACAAACGATTAAACAACCAACAACTAAAAGAAAACTAATTACAATGGAAAAATATATACTTGCCCTAGACCAAAGAACAAACGGTTCCCGAGCTATTGTTTTCGACAAAAAATAAGGCATTGTATCTGTAGCTCAAAAAAGAACTTACCCTATATTTTACAAATGCAACTATTAATGATACACAAACCATAATTGGCTTAGGCGCTTTATGAGCATTGCCAGTTGCTTTTTTAGTTGGGCTATAGGATTATCGTTAGGTGGTACAACTTTTTGTTGCAAGTCATAGTCTTATTCCTAAAAAAAAAATGGAGATCATGATGAAAAAATGATAAGCCGGGATAGAAGCCATTCTGGAGTCGTTATTTGGAACCTGTCGAACGAATAATGATGGTAAATAGTCAACCAAAAGGTATGAGATTTACTCAGTAATCTTTAAAAAGAATTTATTTTTTTTGTTAAACCTTTTACAAAATAAGTCTCAATAGGCTCAGATTTTCCTTTTACCATAGTAGGAGGCATTTTTTCTAATATAAATCGGTTGTCTAATTCAGCCATAATTTTATCCGTAATTAATATATCTACATTGTGGTCGCGTGTAAGAGCTTCAACTCGTGCCGCTACATTAATTGGATCGCCTACAACCCCAAATTTACTCAGTTCATAGTTTCCTATAACACCTGCAAGTACGGGACCTTTATGTATTCCAATTCCGAAAGATAATTCAGGAAAAGATTTGGCTTTGAGCTTTTTATTGTATTCATCTAAGACCTTTCTCATTTCTAATGCAGCCATCACCGCATCCTGAACCTGCCAAGGATTGTTACTTAATGCTCCGAAAAGTGATAGAATACCATCTCCAATTAATTCTGTTACTTGTCCATGGTGTTTGGTTAAAACCTTGTTCATGCATCGAAAATAACCGTTTAGAATACCAAGTACCACAGAAGGCTCCATTTCGCCACACATTTTTGTAAACCCCTTAATATCTGCAAACAAAACAGTGACCGAACGCATTGATGGTTTAAAGGCACTATCCGAATCAGTTAGATGTTCAATAACTTCTTCAGGTGTAAATCTACCGAAACTAATTTGAAGCCTCTCTAATTTCTCATTAGTATGAACTAGTAATTTCTCTAACTCTCTATTTCGTTTTTTTTGTTTAATAATGACATACAAAAAAATAAATAAAATTAAAATTAAAATTAAAATGTAGTATAGTAATTCCATTATCCTAGTAGTACAGCAAGTCTAACGGTTGAATTAGCTAAAGAAGCTACTCCAATGGCATCCAGCATCATAGGTTCTCCAACTTCTTGAGCAAGCTTTCTCACCCGCGATTGTATGGGGACATTCCGATAGTGTATGGTTTCTCGTGTCCAAGCAAGTAATTTTTCCTCTTTCTCACTTAAATGTGTGGAAGACAAGGTGGCCAATGCTGTATTAAATTCTTCTTCAGTAAAACCACATTCTAAAGCCATGGCATGCGATTCTGCTTGACAAAATTCACATTCTAAGCTGTTGGCAACGACAGCAAACATTAAAACTTTTAATTTCCTTGATAAAACATCAGATTCAAAAGCCCCCTTTAATACATCGTTCATGGCAGTAGCAGCAGGCAATCCAATTAGTTTTTGGACGACTCTTGGAAATGAATTTGGATTACCTTCAATAGGTCTAGTTTCGGTCCATCCAATTTTTCTAAGCTTCCACCCAATAAATGGCCGCATGAGTTTCCCAAACGTGCTGTTAGGTAATCGCTCAAGTTCATCCATTGGGGGAGCAGCTATAAATGTCATCACTCTGTTTACAAAACAGTGGTTTGTAATTACAAAAGCCATTTCAGCAACAGCCAAAGGCGAAAAACCTAAGAGTAGTAACTCATCACGATCATTTTTTGGAGGTGTCGGATTTGATCTGGAAAGGTTTCTGCTAAAGCGTATAAATGCTCTTTCCTTCTCATCCATTTCAGCCATTTGTACATTTCGTTCAATGTTACTTATCATTCTTTCAGAATACCCCCAAAGCCGCATCGAAGATCTTGCCACCCCAAAGCAGTATCTGCAGGCATTTTCTTGTGCAGCAACTAGACAACAAATATCAGCTAACTTTCTTGGGAATTCCTTCGCTTCATAACGTGGCCATTTGAGAACCGTTCTGCGTAACCATGGACTTCTGGAAGTGCGGGTGTGTATATCAGGAACCATACCAATATCAGCTTTAACTTCTGCCTCCCAATTAGTATCATGAACTACAGATAAAGTAGGTTCACTCCATTCAATCTCGTTTAATAATTGTGCCATCTGTGTTACTAAATTTGTTTGATTTTGGTTTTCCTTCAAATGCTTTTAATCATATTGGCAAGATTTTAATGAAGAAATAGAAGTAAATTTAAGAAAATTAAGTAAAAATCATATAATTTAGATTTTGTATTTGAAATTTTATTAGATGGTGTAATAAAATATGTTATAACTCGTCTAAATAAAATTATTAATATTTTTGAATTAATTAACAGGTTTTTAAATGGATGATTATCAACACAATGAGCTCCCCATATATTTTAAAATAAGTTTTGATAAGTTATTGAATCATTATGATAACCTAGTTGACCATAGCGATCAATTAATTGCGGATAAAGCTAAAAGTATTTTAAATATAGCATCTGATAACCCAATTTTTAGACAGGGGTTTTCTGATATATCGTTGCTAGAAACTCACAAAGAAGAAATAGAGATTCTTTTGCAAGATACGTTTAATCGTGTTTTAACTAACAACGAAATAAAAGTAGCCTCAGTTCCATTTGAGAATGTTATTTTCAATTTATCGGAACGTTTTAAAAAGATTATTAAAGATGCTGGTGAAGGGTTTGAGTTAAAAATCAAGAATATGCCTAAGGATGATCTATACATTATTGCTTGCAATATCATTCTTAACAATTGCTATGGCTATAATATAAACTTTAAAAGACCTTTTTATTACGAAATCCCAGATGAAAAGGGTATTATGCGTTATTATAAGATTCTTTATAATGCTGATTTCGCTGAAATAATTCCTACAGAAAAAGCTATACCAATAACACAGGAAGACTTTGACGAACTTCTTGATAATTTTCATAATATAGATCTTTGGAAAGCAAAATTTCCTCCTGAAAGCTATATTTTTAAGGGTTTTGTGATATCAAATATTTTTGATGTTACCGATGACCGATCCATTTCAAACATTAAATCAGCTTTAATTTCAGAAGTTAACGGGAAATCTGATGAATGTTTTATGGAGGATTTTCATGAAATTTTCCAATCCCTTTTAGGTATTAAAGATTTAAAAGTTGGTTTTTCGGTTTATAATAAAGAAGAAGATTCATTTGGAAGAGTTTATGGAGATGGTATTACTAGTTTCCTTTTGAATGATATGGATAGTAATAATTGCTGTAATCTGTTTTGTGAGGGTTCTTATAAACGATTATTGGGGGATAAAAATTTTTATACGGTTTCTGATGTAGACAAGTTTTTTGAATTATCAAACGGACAAGCTCCTCAATTAAAAACGTTTAAAGAACAAGGAGTAAAAAGCGTTATCTTGGCTCCGATTACTGATAATGATGAACTTCTGGGTATTTTAGAGTTGGTTTCTGATAAACCAAAAGTATTAAATAGTATAAATGCTATTAAATTGATAGATGTTATGCCCTTTATTGTAGCTTCTGTTTTAAGAACTAAAAGAGAAGAAGAAAATTTAATTGAAGCTGTTATTCAGCAAGAATGTACATCCATACATCCAAGTGTATATTGGAAATTTGCATTAGAAGCTAAAAATTTTATTCAAGAACAATTTAAAGGAAATAAAGCATCTTTTAAAAAAATTGTCTTTAATGATATTTACCCATTATATGGTCAAATTGATATAAAGGGTTCTTCAGAGGCCAGAAATTGGGCAACAAAACAAGACTTGTCTATTCAATTAAATACAATTAAATCAATATTAGAAACAGCCAGTGAAGAAGTGAATTTGCCAATATATGGGCAATACAATTATCAAATTAATGACCATTTAAAAAATCTAGAACATCATTTTCAGGTTGATAGCGAACAGAAAATCAATGATTTTCTTCAAAAAGATATAAAGCTATTATTAGATCATTTAGGGACATTTGATAGCTTGAAGCCTTTAATTCTTGCATACTATAATTCTATTCATGAGGATTTGAATGTTGTTTATGATAACAGACAAAAGTGTGATGATACTATTTCGATGATTAATAAAGAAATGGCTTCACTTTTAGATAAAAAACAGGAAGAAGCCCAAATAATGTACCCACATTATTTTGAACGTTTTAAAACAGATGGTGTTGAGCATAATATGTATATTGGAGAGTCTATTACCAAAGAAACCAGTTTTACCCCAATTTATTTGTACAATCTGAGATTGTGGCAATTACAGGTAATGTGTGAAATGGAAAATGCCTACTATCAGATGCAATCAGATTTTCCAATTCACTTAGATGTTGCATCTATGATTCTAGTTTTTAGTCAACCATTGTCCATAAGTTTTAGAATGGATGAAAAACAATTTGATGTTGATGGTGCCTATAACGCGCGTTATGAAATTGTTAAAAAAAGGGTAGATAAAGCTTTTATAAAAGGAACTAATCAACGTGTAACTGATAAAGGAAAAATAACCATTGTTTATTCTCAAAAGCAAGATGAAATAGAGTATTTAAGATATATTAATTTCTTGCAATCTAAAAAATATTTAGATGCTGATGTTGAAATTGTTGAGTTACAGGATTTGCAAGCTGCTTCAGGTTTAAAGGCTATTCGCGTTAGTATTTTGTATAATAAAAACGATAACAACAAGGAATTTTATACTTATGAAGACTTAATGAAAGAATTGGATTCTTAATTCATATTTCCAGCATGTTGAAATGCTACGCCAAAAGCAACAACGCTTACAATAATACCAATCATAAAAACAGTATATGTAATGCGAAGTATTTTGTACTTTTTATTTAATACTAAGCCAAGGAAATATAAATCTTTTTTCATAGACGAATACAGATAATCTCTATCCTGCATCATTTCACCCATAGCCCATTCAAAATCATCAAGACCCATTTTGTGGAAGTTACCAAAAAAAAGTAAGTTTACTTTTTTGTTTTTGACATCTTCTTTGGTAAATTTTCCACCAGTTACATTAGGTCTTGTAGCCAGCACAGATAGAATCATGGCAGTAACCGTAAAAAGTGTAAAAATAATTGTTGGATAAATTAAATAATGATTTGAAGGATTATCAAGTTTAGGAATGAGATTTGACAAAACTAACGACACTATAATAGCATTTACCGATAGCAATATATTTGCTTTACTATCTGCAATCTCACTTAGAGCGATATGATTTCTAAGAGTTACTCTAAATAAAGTATCAATACCTCGTTCAGGGATTTTTGCCCTGTATTTTTTAGCACTATTGTTTTTCTCTTGTTGCTTTTGCTTTTTAATTGTTTTGAAAAGGATAGCTATGTTTTTATCTTTTTCTTCTTGCCAATTTTCTATGGCAAAATGAGTATAGAATTGGTGGTTTTTTGTTAAAAAAGAAATATTTTCTTGGGTCCATTCGCTATCACTATATGTTTTGTTATATAGTTGCTCCCATTCATAACGTAAAAGCTCGCTTATTTCAATAAAGTTTTTGTGTCCAAAATGAGCGCAATCTGCGTCTCGGATTATTTGTTCAAGTTTGTTTTTTGGATCATAACCCATTTTGGTTGCTAAAATGATATTAGAAATCACTTCTATTCTATCAACTAATACATTTTCTTTTTTTAAAAATTCTACAGCAATCTTAATGCTTTCCTCTTCGTGATTATCAGTGCCTTTTATGTATCCTGTGTCATGAAACCAAGACGATATAATTAAGTTTTCCGCATCACTTTCTGTAATATTTTCTCCATCAATAATTTCTTTAGTGTAATTAACAACACGTTGCGTATGACTTAAATTATGATAAATATAAACATGTGGTAATTCTCTTCTTAGTAAAGAAGAAACATAATTCTCAACTTTGGTAAGCAATTCATTCATTTAAAATAATTATTTTTACTAAAATAGTAATTAATCCATTAAAATGCGTTTTCGGAAAATTATCATTATCATTTTTTTAGCTTTTTTCGTTAGCTCATGTGCTACTTTTAAGCAACAATATTCAAACGAAAATAAAGTCGAAAATTTTCCATTGGATAAAACGATAGCACATTCATTTTATTTAATTGGTGATGGAGGGAACTCTCCTTTAGGAAGTAAATCCAAGGTTTTACAATATTTTAAATCTGAAATTAATAAAGCTTCAAAGTATAGTACCATTGTTTTTTTAGGAGACAATATATACCCGAATGGGTTACCAAAAAAGGATGATGATGGAAGGACATTGGCTGAATATCAATTAAATGTTCAAATGGATGTCGTAAAGGATTTTGAAGGAAAAGCAATTTTTATTCCAGGAAATCATGATTGGTACTCAAATGGTTTAAAAGGGTTAAAAAGGCAAGAAGATTTTATAGAAAGTAGGTTAGGGAAAAACACATTTTTACCTGAGAATGGTTGCCCAATCGAAAAAGTCGATATTTCGGATGACATCGTTTTAATTGTAGTGGATTCAGAATGGTATCTAACTAATTGGGATAAACATCCTACTATGAATGATGATTGTGAGATAAAAACTCGAACTAAGTTTTTTGATGAGCTTGAAAGCGAAATTAAAAAAGCAAGAGGCAAAACAACTTTAATTGCGATCCATCATCCTATTTTTACAAATGGATCACATGGTGGGCAATATTCATTTAAAAGCCATATGTTCCCTTTACCTGTTTTAGGAACAATCAAAAATATTTTAAGAAAAACGATAGGATTAACTACGGTAGATATTCAAAATAAGCGCTATAATGAATTTAGAAAACGAATCATAACTCTTTCTCAGGAGAACGATAAAACCATTTTTGTGTCTGGGCATGATCATAATTTACAGTATATAGTTCAAGATAATTTACCACAAATTCTTAGTGGTTCTGGTTCAAAATTATCAGCCACCAGAAATGTTGGAGGCGGTAAGTTTTCATATGCTACT
Organism: Mariniflexile sp. HNIBRBA6329; assembly: GCF_043558645.1. Classification (NCBI taxonomy): domain Bacteria; kingdom Pseudomonadati; phylum Bacteroidota; class Flavobacteriia; order Flavobacteriales; family Flavobacteriaceae; genus Mariniflexile; species Mariniflexile sp. HNIBRBA6329. Next base: position 10,525 of record NZ_JBIFXS010000017.1, read on the forward strand.
CCAGGTTTTGCACGATTAGATGTGTTTGAAGATGGTTCCTCGTTTGTTCGGTTTTATTCAGCTGATGAGCAAAAAATTGTATTTCAAACTCAGGTACTTTCAGAGGACAGAAAATGGAATATTGATAATAAATACGATTCTGTTTTCCCTAAAGAAAAAATAGCTTCCGTTTATACGAGTGTTGAAACAACAAAGGGGAATGTCTATAAATGGCTTTGGGGTGAGCGCTACCGGAAGTATTATAGCACTGAAGTAAAAGTACCAACAGTTAGCCTTGATACTTTGTTTGGAGGTTTAGTACCAGTTAGAAAAGGGGGAGGGCATCAATCAAAATCTTTGCGCTTAATTGACGAAAAAGGGCGAGAATATGTGATGCGTGCTATTAAAAAAAGTGCTTTACAATATTTGCAAGCCGTTGCATTTAAAGATCAATATGTAGAAGGCCAGTTTAACAATACTTACACAGAAGGTTTGTTGTTAGATGTGTTTACAGGTTCACACCCTTATGCGCCTTTCGCCGTTGGAACTCTGTCTGATGCTGTTGGAATTTATCACACGAATCCTACCTTGTATTATGTTCCAAAGCAAAGAATTTTGGGTCAGTATAATGATGAATTTGGAGATGAATTGTATATGGTTGAAGAGAGAGCCGATTCAGGACATGGCGACAAAGCAAGCTTTGGTTTTTCAAACACATTAATTAGTACAGATGATTTATTAAGTAAGCTAAATAAAGATGAAGATTTTGTTTTAGATGAATCAGCTTATATTCGAGCTCGATTATTTGATATGCTTATTGGTGATTGGGATAGGCATGAAGACCAATGGCGTTGGGCAGAATTTAAAGAAAATGGAAAAACTATTTATCGTCCAGTTCCAAGAGATAGAGATCAAGCGTTTTCTATTATGGCAGATGGAAAGTTATTAAGTCTTGCCACTGCTTTAGTGCCTGACTTGCGTTTAATGAAAAGTTATGATGCCGAACTTAAAAGTCCGAAATGGTTTAATTTAGAGCCTTACCCACTAGACATGGCTTTAATTAATAAATCAGGAAGAGATGTTTGGAGCCAACAAGTTGACAAAATTGTAGCGAATCTTTCAGATGAGGTTATTGATAGGGCATTTTTAAATTTTCCTAAAGAAGTTTCTGATGAAACTATTGCAACGATAAGGCAAAAACTTATTGGAAGGAAAGGAAACCTTCAAAAAATTTCAGATGCTTATTATAATCATATTAATAAATACGCAGTGATTAAGGGAACTAATAAAGATGATTGGTTTGATGTTGAGCGTAAACAAAACGGGGAAACCAAAGTAACTGCATTCAGAATTAAAAAAGGGGAAAAGGCAGATGTAATCCATCAAAGAGTATACAGTTCAAAGGAGACCAAAGAAATTTGGATTTTTGGATTAGATGATGAGGATGTTTTTAAAATTTCGGGTTATAGTGATAATCCAATAAAAATTCGTTTAATAGGCGGACAGAATAAAGATATCTATGATGTTGATAACGGAAAACGCATTAAAATTTATGATTATAAATCTAAAAAAAGTGATTTTGTATCGCGTAAAGGAAACATAAAATTGACAGATGATTATGAAACCAATGTATATGACTATAAAAAATTAAAAAATAGTTCCAACCAATTCGTTCCAACTTTTGGTTCAAATCCAGATGACGGATTTAAAATTGGAATTTCAAACACTTACAAAAACTATGGGTTTGAAAGGAATCCATTTACCTCACAGCACGTTCTTAAAGCAGCGTATTATTTTGCTACAAATGGTTTTGAGTTGGGTTACAATGCCGAATTTGCAAAGATTATGGGGAATTTTAACCTGGGTTTTGATGCTATTTATACCAGTCCAAATTTTGCCATAAACTTTTTTGGATATGGAAATGAAACCATAAATCTAGATGATGATTTTGGTATGGATTATAATCGAGTGAAAATTCGCACGGTTAAATTATCTCCATCTTTAATTTGGAGAGGACAAATGGGTTCTGGTTTTAAATTAGCAATATCTTACGAAGCTATTGAGGTGGAAGAAACCCAAGGGCGCTTTATAAACCAGTTTATTGGTAATAATATAGAGGTAAGCAATGATTTTTTAGGTGCAGAAGTTAGTTACAGTTTTGAAAATCAAGATAATTTAGCTTTTCCAACATTAGGAATGAAAACTAATTTAGTTTTTGGGTATAAGTCTAATATTGATACTTCCAATAAAATTACATATTTAATACCTGAATTAGGATTTGATTATAAATTAATTCCAAATGGACAACTTGTGCTGTCAACCCATTTAAGAGGCCATTTTAATTTTAGCGATGGTTTTGAATTTTATCAAGCGGCAAATATTGGTGCAGATACAGGGTTGAGAGGTTATAGAAATCAGCGGTTTACAGGAAAGAATGCATTTGTACAAAGTACAGACTTGCGTTTAAATTTACATGAAATGAAAACAAGTTTGCTTCCACTTAATATTGGGCTTTATGGAGGATTTGATTATGGTCGTATTTGGTTGGATAGCGAGCGTTCTAGGAATTGGAATACATCTATTGGAGGAGGGGTTTTTGCTAATGCCGCAGATATTATGGTACTTAATGCTTCTGTATTTCATAGTGATGACGGTGTACGCTTAGCTTTTAAATTGGGCTTTGGGTTTTAATCTATTTAAATCAGTGTTTAAAATCTCTTCAATTTTAATATTAAAAGTTTCGGCATTTTTTATGTTCGCTGTAGTTTTGGAACCATCAGCTTTTCTTTAATAGCTAAGTCAAAAAACAAATATCGCTATGAAAATATTTTTTAATAATGTGGTTATAATTAGAACAACAAGTTATTTACAGACTTCAAGCCTCAAAACTGAAATAAATAATTAATATATTTAACACTATATTGAGTCATCCTATGTCTAAAACAGCATCTAAAAACCTAATTGATTTTTTGTCAGAAATCCCATTTTTTTCTGAATTATCAAAAGAATCCCTTAAGCTTTTATACGCCAATTCTAGTGAAGAAACTTTTATTAAAAGTGAAACCATTATTGAAAAAGGTGATATTGGAGACTCTATGTATGCCATATTGGATGGAGCTGTTATGGTACATGAAAAAGGGCATATTTATGATACTTTAAAAACTGGTGACTGTTTTGGGGAATATGCTTTAATAGATAAAGAAACTCGTTCTGCGTCCATAACAGCACTGGAAAAAACAACCGTTTTAAAATTAGACAGACCACATTTTTTAGAATTAATGACGACAGATAGCGGTTTTGCTCAAGGTGTTTTAGCGGTTCTGATCAAGCGGCACAGAGAGTTAGATTTAATTCAGGCAAATCTGGCTGCTTCCAAAAAAGAAATTGAAATAGCAAATAGTAAAATGAGCGGACTTATTAATGGTGCAATGGATGCCATTATTATGTTCAATAGTGATTTCAGAATTATTCTCACAAATCCTTCCGCCAATAAACTATTTGAAAATGATGATGTTTCGCAACGCAACGTTTTGTTCTTTTTTGATGAGGACAGTGCCGATTTAATTGAGTCCTTGGTGAAATCAGGATTAAAAGACGAAAAAAAATCAATCAACAAATATTTACCAAATGTTGTGAAAGTTATCGGATCAAATAATGGCGAAACTTTAAATGAAGGAACCTTAAGTAAATATGGAAGCGACGAGGAAACCTTTTACACTCTTATATTAAGAAATATTGAAGAACGCTTAATTGCAGAAGATAAAATTAAATTATTAACCAAGCAAACCAAGTATCTAGAGGAAGAAATTAAAGAACTTACCAGTAGTTATGGTATTATTGCAGAACATAAAACCATGAAAAAGGTTTTAAATTTAATTCAGCAAGTTGCAAAAACAGATGCAACAGTTTTAATACATGGTGAAACCGGTACAGGAAAAGAATTGGTAGCTAGGGCAATTCATCAAGAAAGCAATAGAAACGATAAACCATTAATTAGAATTAACTGCGGTGCCATTCCTGCTAACCTTATTGAAAGTGAGTTGTTTGGCCATGAAAAAGGAGCCTTTACAGGTGCTACCGCTAGCAGAAAAGGACGGTTTTTATTGGCAGATAAGGGCACTATTTTTCTAGATGAAATTGGAGAAATGCCTTTAGAACTTCAACCAAAATTATTACGCATAATACAAGAAGGCGAATTTGATCCCGTTGGTAGTTCTGAAACCATAAAGGTTGATGTACGCATTATTGCTGCCACTCACAGAAATCTTCTGGAATTTTCAAAAGAAGGAAAGTTTAGAGAAGATTTGTATTACCGCTTAAATGTGTTCCCCATTGGGGTTCCTGCTCTTAGAGATAGGGGTAATGACATTTGTTTAATTGCTCAAGAAATGGTTAAACACTTTTCAAAAAAGTTGAATAAACCGATTGTAGAATTATCAGGTGATGATAAAAATTTACTTTCTTCTTATAAATGGCCCGGAAATGTGCGTGAACTCCAAAACTTGATTGAGCGCGCTGTTATTGTATCCCAAAATGGAAAAATAAATTGGCAAGCTATCATTCCTAATGATTCTAATATTGAAATTGTTCCTGATAAAAATACTTCCGAAACAAAAATTTTAACTTCTAAAGAATTAATTGAATTAGAAAAAGAAAATATTCTAAAAGCTTTAAAACAAACCAAATGGAGAATATCCGGGAAATATGGAGCTGCAGAATTATTACAATTACCTTCCACGACACTAGCCTCTAGAATCAAGGCTCTAGGTATAGAACGTCCTATCTAAAATTTATTAAAATGGCTATTGACGTTTACAAACACTTTCTAAAACATCCACGCTATAACAAGCTAGTTGGTAGTGATTATTTGTTAGTTGAATATAAATGCCCGATAGAAGTTGAAAAATTTAAACTATGGACACAAACACCATTCATTACTTATGTTATTAGTGGACAAAAGGATTGGACTTCTTTAAACAAAACCTATACTATAAAGAAAGGTGAAGCGCTTTTTATTAATAAAGGTGTTTATAATACAAAGCAATATTTTGAGGTAGATTATTGTGTTATGTTGTTTTTTATCACTCAAGATTTCATTAAGCGCTTTGTTGAAAAACATAAAGATATTTTTCGTTCTAAAGGTTTGGGAATTTCAAATTGTCAAATTTTTAAGATAGATGTTGGTGATACTTTAAATTCATTATTTTTATCTGTATTTAACTATTTGAATCAAGGTAATAACATTCCTAAGGAATTGGTTGAAATGAAGTTTAACGAACTTTTGTTCAATATTACTTTGAACCCTGCCAATAAAGACTTGGTACAGTTTTTCAATTCATTACATAGCACTCAGCGAACATCCCTTAATGACATAATGATGAAAAACTTCCATTCAGATTTAAAATTAAAAGAATATGCGCGTTTATACGGAAAGAGCCTGTCTTCCTTTAAAAGAGATTTTCAAGAGTTCTACAACAACACTCCAAGAAAATGGTTAAATAATAAAAGGTTGGAATACGCCAAAACCCTATTGGAAAACCCCGAATTAAACATTAATGACATTTGTTTTGAAAGCGGTTTTAAAAATCCTTCCCATTTTAATAGCAGTTTTAAAAATATGTATAATCTTCCACCAAATCAGTATAGAAAATTGTATTATAACCTATAAGCTTTTTATCCGTATTTATTTTTTGAACTTTATAGAAAAAAAATTGGACTTTATAGAAAATTTCACCTTCTAAATGTGATATACCTTTGACTCATAATAATTAAAAAACAAGAATTATGAGAACTTTAATTTTATTAATGACAGGTGTTTTTTCTTTAATAGGAACTGCCCAACAAAATGAGCTTGCCTTTTTGAGTATTAGCACATTAGAAGCTGAAAATACTATTAGTGAAAGCATAGCTTCTGTTCCGCCAAACTTGCTTTATTTAAAAGAGTTGCTATCCAATCAATCTTCAGATATAATAAAAAAGTGTAGAGAACGATTGGCAAATTATAATCTGAAAAGCAATTCAGTATATGACGATTCTGAAAAAGCTATGTATTCCGTGGTTTTCAGAAACAAACAAGTAAACATTATTGCTAACTATGAAAGTGATGGGAGCATATTATACACACAAGAAACTTATAAAGGCATTAGAATCCCTAAGGAATTGATGGTGAAAATATCCAAAGTGTATCCTGGTTGGGCATTTTCAAAAACCACTTACCATCTAAGCTATAATCGTAAAGAAGGTATCGATAATCAATTTTATAAAATCCAAATCAGTAATGGAAAGAAGAAAAAGATTTTAAGGTTTAACGAAAATTTTAAAGCGATATAAAGTATCATTTACTGATAGGAAGATTTAACGATATCTCATAAATAACCAACGATATTTCGTAAATAATTGAAATTTCGTTAAAAATATTTATTGTTAAAATCATTTTAAATAACTGAAATTCAAATAGTTATATAGTTTGGCACGGCATTGGCTTTAATCCAACCAAACAATAATGTTTAACGATTTAAAAATTAGAAAAAATGATTACAACAGCAAATGTAAAAAACGGAGTAAACGTAGACCAATTAGTAGAAACTATCGGTCACATTCAACAACAACCTGAATTAGCAAAATTCGAATTCAGAGCAAAAAACAACTGGATTGATGGCGGGCATTGTGTGTCTAGCATCAAAAGCTTTTATGGCGCAGGTCAAGAAGATACAACACGTCAAGAAACTTTCACAATGGAATGTAGCCACCCACAAGTATTACTTGGACAAGATGAGGCAGCAACACCACCAGAAGTTGTATTGCACGCATTAAGTTCTTGTTTAACAGGGGCCATGGTTTATCATGCTGCAGCTAATGGCATCGATATCGAAGGTGCTGAATCTACCATCAAAGGTACTGCAGATTTACACGGTTTCTTAGGATTAGATCCAGAAGTAAGAACAGGTTTTGATGGTATAACCATTCAACTGAAAGTTAAATCGGATGCTTCTGCAGAGCAATTAGCAAACTTAGCTAAATTCTCTCCTGTATTCGATATGATAACTAATCCAACACCAGTTAAGTTAGAAATCATCAAACAGTAAAATCAAATGAGCAAAAAAATGGCTGCTTTCAAGGGTTTCAAGTAGCCATTTTTTTTCTTATTAATCAATTTTCATTCAACATTTATACTAATGAAAACTACAGGGTTCAAAATTGTCAATGCCAATCAAGCAGTAGCTCAAATAGCATATAAAACCAATGAGATTATGCCTATTTATCCTATTACGCCTGCTTCAGAAATGAGTGAATTGGTTGAACAATGGCGTGCTGAAAAGAATGAAAATTGCTTTGGAAATGTGCCAACGGTTTTTCAAATGCAAAGTGAAGCTGGTGTAGCAGGCGCTATGCATGGCGCATTACAAACAGGATCATTATCAACAACTTTCACAGCATCTCAAGGTTTATTATTGATGCTGCCTAATATGTATAAAATCGCTGGAGAACTTACTCCAAATGTGATTCATGTAGCTACAAGAAGTATAGCTACACATGCCTTATCTATTTATGGTGATCACAGTGATATTATGGCTGTAAGACAATCTGGATATGCCATGCTGAGCAGTGCTTCTGTTCAGGAAGCGCAAGATTTTGCATTGATTGCCCAAACAGCCACTTTAGAATCTAAAATACCTTTTGTTCATTTTTTTGATGGCTTTAGGACGTCTCATGAAATTTCAAAAATTGAAACCATCGAAGATAACATCATCAAATTTATGGTGAATAATAAGGACATAAAAATGCATAAAGAACGAGCTTTAAATCCTAACAACCCTATTTTAAGAGGAACCTCTCAAGGTTCTGATGTATTTTTTCAAAGTAGAGAAAAAATAAATCCATTTTATAATAATTGTCCAGATACCGTTCAACAAACTATGGATAGGTTTGAATCTTTAACAGGTAGACAATACCATTTGTTTGACTATTTAGGACATCCAAAAGCAGAACATATTATTATTTCAATGGCTTCATCAACTGAAACTATTGAAGAAACCATAAACTATTTAAACAAAAAAGGTGAAAAATATGGACTTATTAAAGTTCGATTATTCAGGCCTTTCAGTGCAAAGCACTTACTAAAATCCCTACCAGAAACATGTAAAAGCATGGCGGTTTTAGACCGCACAAAAGAACCTGGATCTTCGGGCGAACCTCTTTATTTAGATGTATTACAATCATTTACTGAGGCGTTTCAAAATAGAAGCATTCATTATCTTCCAAGAATTGTAGGAGGCCGTTATGGATTATCTTCAAAAGAATTTACGCCTAGTATGGTACAAGCCATTTTTGAAAACTTGAAGCAAGAAAAACCAAAAAACAATTTCACTATTGGAATAAAAGACGATGTTACAAATTTAAGCTTAGATGTAGAAAAATCAATTTCGATTTGTAATATGCAGCAAGCTGTTTTCTATGAAAACAAACATAAAAACAGTACCCAAAATTTGAATAACACCCTTCAATTAATTGGAAATCAAAATAACACCTTCGTTCAAGGTTACACAGAATGTGATTATAAAAAATCAAATTCCAGAAGTGTATCTCATATTCGTATAGATTCAAAACCAATTAAAGCACCGTATCTTATTGAAAACACTGATTTTATTGCGTGTGAAAATGTAAGCTTTTTAGAAAATGATAATGTATTAAGTACCATAAAAAAAGGCGGAACTATTTTAGTGAATACTGATGATTCATCTAAAAAATTCTGGAATAATTTATCAGCAAAAAGACAAAAAGAAATAGTAGAAAAGAATGTAGAATTATTAATTGTAAATGCTAATGAAATAAAGACTTTTGAATTATCAAACGATTACCATATTTCAATTCTACAAGCATGCTTTCTAGCAATACAAAATCAACAAATTCCATTAGATTTTTCAACAACAATAAAAGACTATATATATAAAGTTGATACTTCGGCTAAACAAAACAACGGCAATCTAATTAATGAAGATGAATACTTTTCAAATACACTTTTGGGAAGTTTATTAAAAAACAATGGTAACGATATTCCAATAAGCTTATTACCTGCCGATGGCACCTACCCAACAAATACATCACAATTTAATACGGTTGAGCCTACAGATTACTCGCCTAATTGGAATACAACTGCCTGCACGCAATGTGGTGCTTGTAGTATGGCGTGTCCGCAAGGTGCATTAAGAATTAAAGTTTATGATGACAATTACCTCATTGATGCTCCAAAACAATTTAAATCGGTAAAATCAAATGAGCTAGATTGGGAAGTTGATTTACTTAATTATACCATTCAAATAAACCCAGAAAAATGTAATGGTTGCAACAACTGTATCGATGCTTGTCCGGTTAAAGCTTTGAAAATGATTGATAAAGAAGCTGCTGAATTAGAAGAAAAAGAAAACTGGACTTATTTTGAAATGATTCCAGAGTTTGACAGAAACAAAATTAATGTGAATAAAGTCAGTCAGCAACAATTGCAAGAACCTTTATTTAAATATCCGATGGGTGTTAAAGGTTGTGGGGAAGCACCTTATTTAAAGCTTTTATCTCAGTTATTTGGTGATAGATTATTAATAGCTAATGCTACTGGGGCGAGCTCTATTTTTGGTGGAGCCTTACCGACAACGCCTTGGAGCCAAAATAAAATGGGGCAAGGTCCAGCATGGTCAAATTCTTTGTTTGAAGATAATGCCGAATTTGGTTTAGGCTTCAAATTATCATTGGAGCAACAAGAAAATCAAGCTAAAAATTTATTGCAAAAACTATTGCCAAAATTGAATTTTGATTTGGTTTACGATATTCTTAACGCAAACCAATCAACCGAAAAAGAAATTAACCAACAGCGAGTTAGAATTGAAGCATTGAAACAAGAATTAAAAATACTTAATTCTTTTGAAGCAAATCAGTTATTGACAGTTTGTGACGCATTGGTTAAAAAAAGTGTTTGGATTGTTGGGGGCGACGGTTGGGCGTATGATATTGGTTACGGCGGTATCGATCATGTTTTAGCTTCAGGAAAAAATGTAAATATTCTGGTTTTAGATAATGAAGTTTATGACAATACGGGAGCACAAGCATCCAAAGCAACTCCTTTTGGGGCTCAAGCTAAATTTGAATTTGCTGGCAAGCAAAAACAAAAGAAAGATTTAGGCTTATTGGCTATGACTTATGATAATGTTTATGTGGCTTCGGTTGCTATTGGTGCTAATCAAGAGCAAACCTTAAAAGCCTTTAATGAAGCTGAAAGTTTTGATGGCTCTTCTATTATTGTTGCTTATTGTCATAGTGAATCTCACGGCATTGATATGGAAAAGCCAAAGCAATATCATCAAGCAGCAGTTAGTTCAGGCCAATGGTTATTGTATAGAAATGACCCTAGAAAAGAAAAACATATTTTTCAATTAGATTCAGATATTCCGACGATAAAGATTGAAGCGTATTTGAAGTTAGAAAATCGGTTTTCGAAGGTATTGGAGAATGATGGAGAAATTTACCAAAATATCATAGAACAAATGCAAAATCAAGTTAACAAACGATTTGATAAATACTTGAATATGTCAAGAACAACTCAATTACATAAGAATGGATAGATTAAACAATAATTTAAATTAATAACTCAATAAAATAAATGAATGTCCTAATTATTTTTCATCAATGGTGTTTACCATATCCCAATATTGTGGCGTTCCAGAAATCGTATATTCTGCTGATTTAGAAATGAAATATCTAGCAACGTTATCTTTTTGGTTTTCTGTTAAAACACCATCAAAAGCAGCAGAAGCTTTAGGGAATTCTTTATTGAAAAAATACTTTAGACCCTTTTCAAATTTCTTTAATGTTTTTTGTTTTAATAAAATGATCTCATCTTCGTCTCCATCAAAACATTCATAAATATCTACGGCATTATTTTTCCCTTTCACTTTAACTTTACCGAGATACCTAAAATTAAAGTTTGCCTTATTGTTAATGGTACTTAAACTATCTTCACTTATAATGATGTTCGCTCCATAATACTTGGTAACTCCTTCCATACGAGAAGCCGTATTTACTGTATCGGCAATAATAGCTGTATCATTTCTAAATAAATCACCTATAATGCCCATTACCAAATTTCCAGTATGTAATCCCATTCCAACTGTTATTTTTTGATACCCTTCGTTAACTCGTATTGAATTATAAGCAATTAATTCTTTTTGCATATCTATGGCTGCTCGTAAAGCGTGATAAGAATTCTCTGGAAATAATGCCATAATACCGTCACCCAAATATTGATTAACAAACCCCTGGTTTTTTTGAATTATTGGCCCCATTCTGCCCACATAAGCATTAACAAATTTAAAATTTTGTTGAGGCGTCATACTTTCTGAGAGATTGGTATAATCTCTAATGTCAGTAAATAAAACGGTTACTTTTTTTTCTATATGATCGCCTAAAACAACATCAGTAATGGCTTCCCTACCAACAGATTTTAAAAACTCGGAAGGCACAAATCGGCTCGTTGCTTTATGAATACCGTTTAAATTCAAGTGGGTTTTAATTCTACTTAATAATTCGTTTTTAGAAAAAGGTTTAGTTAAATAATCATTAGCCCCAACATTAAACCCAGCAACTAAATCACTTACCCTATTTTTAGCGGTTAATAATACAATGGGAAGTTCACTTGGAGAATATGTTTTTCTAATGATTTCACAAACTTCATATCCAGACATATTAGGCATCATAATATCTAGAAGAATTAAATCGAAGTTGCTTTTTTGTAGAAGTTCAAGAGCTTCTTTGCCATTATTAGCCTCAACTACTTTATAGCCAGCTACGTTTAAATGATTTTGTAATACCCGCCTATTGATAGGTTCATCATCTACAACTAAAACCGTTATGTTGGAATTTTGAGATTCTGAATTTACACTTGCTTCATTATTTAATTCATTTTTAATGTTTTGAATGAATTCATCTGAATTGTTACCATTCAAACTTGCAATATCATGTCTTTTTGTTTTACTTAGTAGTAATGTAAAAGTAAATGTTGAGCCTTTACCAACTTCAGAATTAACATTAATAGTTCCTCCATGAAGTTCGACCAATTGTTTGGTGACGGATAAGCCAAGGCCTGTTCCACCATATTCTCTTTCAGTAGAACCATCTACTTGTTCAAAGGATTTAAATATGTCTGCAAATTTTTCCTCAGGAATACCAATACCAGTGTCTGATACCGAAATTGAAAGCATCTCCTTTGATTCTTCAGCATGTATTGTTACTTCTCCTTTTTCGGTAAACTTAATAGCATTTCCTATAAGATTATAAAGTATCTGTTGAAGTCTATTTTCATCGGCAGTAACCAATGGAATATCTTTAGGAATAGCGTTTATTAATTTAAGTGATTTATCTTTTGCTAAAGCACTTGAAACTTTTAAAACTAGATTGGTAATTGAATACATATCAATAGGTTGGAAAGACAACACCAAATCTTTATTCTTTAATTTAGAAAAATCAAGTATATCATTAACCAAATTAGACAAACGTTTGCCACTATTTACGATCATATCCAAATTATCAATGGCTTTTGGCGATAATTTTCCAGCAGCACCATCTTTAAGTGATTCAGATAAACCTATAATACCGTTAAGGGGTGTACGTAACTCGTGAGATGTATTGGCAAGAAATTGGTCTTTTAATTGGTCAACTTGTTTTAGTTTATTAATAACTTCACGTTCCTGTTTTAACTTGACACTTTTTTGTCTAGACCGCCAATAAACTCCACCAATAATCAATAAGCCAATGGTTCCAAAAATAACAAGATTAACTTTATTGCGCTGTTTACTTAAATTTTCTGCATATAACAATTCTTGTTGTGCTTTTTCCTTAGTAAAGGCAATACTATCAGCTAATTTTTGCCTTTCAAATTGGTATTCCATTTCCTGCCTCGTAATCTCTTGTGCTTTTTCGTTATTAAACAACGAGTCTTTTGCAATTTGTGATTGCTTTAAATACTGTAACGATTTATTATAATTACCTAAATTCTCCCAAGCAGTACTTAAACATTCACAGGATAGTTTTTGTACCAAGAGCGTACCTGTTTCATACGAAATATCTAAACTATTTTCACAATCTGCTTTAGCTTTTACATAATCTTTGAGATACAAATAAGTACCACCACGCTCTAAATAAGCACTTAAGAGTCCTTCTCTATCATTAATAGACAATTTAATGTTTACACTTTTATTTAAATAATTTAAAGCTTCTCGATGGTCTCCTTTCAAATTATAGAGTTCTCCCATATTGTTGTAAGTGCTGGTAAGAAACCTAATATCGTCTAATTCAGTAGCTAATTCAATGCACTTTTGAAAATTCTTCAGAGCTTTATCGTAGTCGCCTTTTTTATTATTTACCAATCCAATATTATTGTAGGTATGCATAACACCTTGCTTATCACCTAATTTTTCTTTTATCTTTAAACTATAGCTATAATATTCCAATGCCTTGTCCTGATTATTTTGTCTTAAGAAAACATTCCCCAAATTATTGGTAACCCTAGCTATGTTGGCAGAATCCTTAACTTTTTCAGATAGTTTTAACGCTGTTAATTCATCGCTAATGGCTTTTGGGAAATTACCTAGCTCGTAATAAGAAGTACCTATATTATTAAGCACAACCGCCATCCCCTTACTGTCATTCAAAACTTCCAAAATAGTATAGCTATCATTAAAAAACTTAATAGCTTTAACGAAATTTCCTTGATATGCATAAGTATTGCCTAAAAACCGAAGTATGGTTGCCTCCCATTGTTTTTTATTTCTTTCTTGTGAAAATTTCAGAACCTGATTTCCAAAACCCCGAGCCGAATCCAAATTTTGTCTAAATAAAACCATAAACGCATCTAGTCCAGATTCGAAACGTATGGAATCTGCTATTTTATTATTTTTAAAAGTATTTTTTAAACTGTCAAGCTGGGGTGTTTGACTATGAGTTAAATGACATAAAATGAATAGTGTAAATATGAATAGCTTACGTTTCATTAAAATTATAACTAGAGTTCTTAGATTATAAAGTTAATTAATTAACATGGAACTTGGAAGAGTACTAAAGTTAAGTTAAAGAATGAAGTCGGAATTTGAATCTTTAAAACGGTTTGATTTAAATATTTAAACTTATTTCTCTAAATTCAATATTAAAAGGGGCAACATTTTTATGTGTTGAGTAAAATACAGGTATATCTGAAAACATTCAATTTGCAGATGGACAAGCTTTAGATATCCAAATAAATATTTCCTTTAGAAAATGGTTTTTGGTGAAATAATAGAAGCATTTGCATAAAAATAATATCTTAGTTGACTGTAATTAGACTAAAAACTGTTCTAAATTCAATATATATTATAAGTTATGGCAAAAATTACTTGTTTCGGGGAAGTACTATGGGATGTTTTTCCATCACAAAAAAGAATAGGAGGCGCACCTTTAAATGTTGCTTTGCGCTTGCAGTCTTTAAACAATGAGGTTGCCATGATAAGTAGTGTTGGTAATGATGCGCTTGGAAATGCTCTTGTAAACTATATTGCCGAAAATAATGTAAATACAGCTTGTATTCAGGTAACAAATGATTTTAAAACAGGAGAAGTAGCAGTATTGCTTGATGAAAAAGGTTCGGCATCTTACGAAATTAATTTTCCAAGTGCGTGGGATTATATTTCAATTAATAAAGCGGTTATAGATTTGGTGAAATCTAATGATGCCTTTGTTTATGGCAGTTTGGTTGCTAGAAGTTCGGTGTCAAAACAAACTTTGTATGGGCTTTTGGAACATGCTAAGTATAAGGTTTTCGATTTAAATCTTCGTCCGCCACATTACACAAAAGAGGTGTTGATCTATTTAATGAATAAAGCCGATTTTATAAAATTTAATGATGATGAATTATATGAGGTTAGTGGGTATTTAGATTCCAAATTCCATTCCATGGAACAAAATATACGTTACATTTCCCAAAAAACTAATACCAAACATATTTGTGTTACAAAAGGCTCCCACGGTGCTGTTCTTCTGTATAATGATAGCTTTTATTACAACAGCGGTTATCAGATAAAAGTTAAAGATACTGTTGGTGCGGGCGATTCTTTTTTAGCGTCATTAATTAGTCAATTATTAAATAATATAAATCCTCAAGAAGCTATAGATTTTGCTTGTGCTGTTGGTGCTTTGGTGGCACAAAGTGAAGGTGCAAATCCTAAAATATCACTATCTGAAATAGATACGTTTATTAATCCAAAGTAAAAGGTTAGTATAATATGGTAATATTATGAATATCTGTTAAAAATCGTATAATACTGCTTTATTCTGAATTTAAATTTGCTATTTTTGGCATCAAATTAAATAAAAATAAGAAAATGAAAATAATTAAATTTTTCGGAGTTGTGTTAACAGCTTCAATTTTATCATCTTGTGGTGGCAAAAGTGTTTCTAATAGAGAATTAAAAACAGAAATTGACTCGGTTAGTTACGCCATTGGAATGGACGTTGCTAGAAATGTAAAAACTAGTGTTTCTGAAATAGATAGCGAGTTATTCATTCAGGGTTACATGAACGTTTTAGATTCTACCAATATTTTGTTAAAAGAAGGTGATAGTCAAGCTATTTTGTCAGCATATTTTCAAAAGAAACAAGCTGAAAACATGAAAAAACAACAAGAAGAAGCTGAAAAAGAAAAAGCTGTAGGTGAAAAATTCTTAGAAGAAAACAAATCTAAAGATGGTATTAAAGTAACAGAAAGCGGTCTACAATATAAAGTATTAAAAGAAGGAACAGGCGCTAAACCAACCGCTGAATCTAAAGTAAAAGTACATTACCACGGAACATTAATTGACGGTACTGTTTTTGATAGTTCTGTTGATAGAGGTGAGCCAACCGAGTTTGGAGTAGGACAGGTTATTAGAGGGTGGACAGAAGGTTTACAACTTATGTCTGTAGGTTCTAAATACAAATTCTTTATTCCTCAAGATTTAGGCTACGGTGCTAGACAAGCAGGAGAAAAAATTAAGCCTTATTCTACTTTAATTTTCGAAGTTGAATTATTGGAAATAGTTGAATAAGTAATAAAACTTACTCAAAACAGTAAAAACAGAAAGGAAACTTTCTGTTTTTTTTTTTTTTGTCCATAAATTTATTTAGATCGTAATTTAGAATTCATAATTCGTAATTGAATTTATGGTTGTAAATTTGCAGTATCTTAAAAAAACAACAATTATGAACCACAGAGCAGGTTTTGTAAATATAATAGGAAATCCTAATGTGGGTAAATCTACGTTAATGAATGCCTTTGTAGGTGAAAAATTGTCTATCATCACCTCGAAAGCACAAACCACCCGTCATCGTATTTTGGGTATTGTTAATGGCGACGATTTTCAAATGGTTTTATCTGATACCCCAGGTATTATAAAACCCGCTTACGAGCTGCAAGAAAGTATGATGGGCTTTGTAAAGTCTGCTTTTGAAGATGCCGATGTGTTGATATATATGGTTGAAATTGGTGAACAAGAGTTGAAAGATGAAGCCTTTTTTAATAAAATAACAAGTTCAAAAATACCGGTATTATTGCTTTTGAATAAGATTGATAAATCGAACCAAGAACAATTGGAAACCCAAGTACAGCTTTGGGCAGAAAAAGTACCGAATGCTGAAATATTTCCCATTTCTGCCTTGGAAGGTTTCAATGTAAAAGAAGTATTTAATAGAATTATCGATTTGTTGCCCGAATCGCCAGCATTTTACCCCAAAGACCAGCTAACCGACAAGCCAGAACGTTTTTTTATAAACGAAACCATTCGTGAAAAAATTCTGCTTCATTATAAAAAAGAAATTCCATACGCTGTTGAAATAGAAACTGAAGAGTTTTTTGAAGAAGAGGAAATTATCAGGATACGTGCCGTTATTATGGTGGAGCGTGAAACCCAAAAAGGCATTATTATTGGGCATAAAGGAAGTGCTTTAAAGCGTGTGGGTGTTGAAGCGAGAAAAGATTTAGAAGCCTTTTTTGGCAAGCAAATCCATTTAGAGACTTATGTAAAAGTGAATAAAAACTGGAGAAGCAACCAACAACAGTTACGCCGATTTGGTTATAATAACTAGTAAATACCCTGTATTTTAATCTTTTGTAAAAAAGCACTTTAGGTAGTGTATATTTCCTATTTTTGCAAAATATTTCAAGAAATAAATAATAAATCAGTCTAAGACTGTTTACAACAAACAAGATGAGTAATATCGTAGCTATAGTAGGTCGTCCAAATGTAGGGAAATCAACATTTTTTAATCGCTTAATTCAACGTAGAGAAGCTATTGTTGACGCTGTTAGTGGGGTTACAAGGGATCGCCATTATGGAAAGAGTGATTGGAATGGGAAAGAGTTTTCGTTAATAGATACAGGTGGTTATGTATTAGGAAGTGACGATATTTTTGAAGCCGAAATAGACAAACAAGTAGAGTTGGCAATTGATGAAGCCGATGCAATTATTTTTATGGTTGACGTAGAAAGTGGCGTAACAGGAATGGATGAAGATGTTGCCAAATTACTTCGTAAAGTTACTAAACCGGTATTTCTTGTAGTTAATAAAGTAGATAATGCCCAACGTGCCGAAGATGCTGTAGAGTTCTATTCTTTAGGTTTGGGTGAATATTTTACCGTTGCCAGTATAAACGGAAGCGGTACGGGCGATTTATTGGATGCTTTGGTGGAAGCGCTGCCAGAAAAAGAAACGGTGGTTAATGAAGACCTGCCTCGTTTTGCAGTGGTTGGTCGCCCAAATGCAGGAAAATCATCATTCATTAATGCTTTAATAGGAGAAGATAGATACATAGTAACTGATATAGCTGGAACTACTAGAGATGCAATTGATACGAAATACAACCGTTTCGGATTCGAATTTAACTTGGTAGATACGGCGGGAATCCGCAGGAAATCAAAAGTAAAAGAAGATTTAGAATTTTATTCTGTAATGCGTAGTGTGCGTGCTATAGAGCATAGCGATGTGTGTTTATTGGTTTTAGATGCTACCCGTGGGTTTGATGGTCAAGACCAGAACATATTTTGGTTGGCAGAGCGCAATAGAAAAGGAGTGGTTATTTTAGTAAACAAATGGGATTTGGTAGAAAAAGACCATAAAACAACCCTAGAATACGAAAAAGCCATTAGAAAAGAAATGGAACCTTTTACCGATGTGCCAATTATTTTTATTTCTACATTAACTAAACAACGTATTTACAAAGCCATAGAAACAGCCGTTGAGGTTTATAACAACCGTACCAAAAAGATTAAAACAAGTGTGCTTAACGAGGTAATGTTACCTATTATTGAAAGTTATCCACCGCCAGCAAATAAAGCAAAGTATGTAAAAATAAAATACGTTATGCAGTTGCCAACACCACAACCGCAATTTGCTTTTTTCTGTAATTTGCCCCAATATGTCAAAGAACCTTACAAACGTTTTTTAGAAAATAAACTTCGTGAAAAATTCGATTTCACGGGTGTCCCTGTGAGTGTTTATATGCGTAAGAAGTAGCGTTTACTTCCACTTGGTCATTATAGAATCCAAAGCATTATTAATGCCTTCATAATAGTTTCCATTTTTAAACTGTGGGACTATGGTGCTTTCTATAATTGTTTTGCACATGTAGTCTGTAAAAATCTTTTCAGTGCTATAACCTGTAGCAATTCCAATTTGTCTGTCGTATTTAGATATAAGTATTAAAAGTCCGTTGTCTTTTTCTTTTTTACCAACACCTAAATTATTGGCAATTTTTGTGGCATAATATAATGCAGTTTCATCATTTGGAATAGAATCGATAGTGTACACGCATATTTCATTTGTTGAAAATTGCTCAAAATCTATAATTTTTTTGGATAAAGAATCTGTTTCAGTTTTTGAAAATATTTGGGCATAATCTTGAACTACAGATTGGCTTATTCCTGAAAATTCTTCAGTTTTTGTTTTACAAGAAACAAAAACAGTAGCAACAAATAGTATGTAAATTATAATCTTTTTCATGCTTACCAACCCCCAGAAGCACCGCCGCCACCAAAACCGCCACCACCGAAGCCTCCACCAAAACCGCCGCCACCGCCGAAGCCGCCACCAGAGCTGCCGCTGCCAAAACCACGGCCAGATGAACGCCCCATGTTGCTTAAAATTATGGCCTCTAAAATATCTATGCCACCAGATCTGTTGCCACGGTTTCCGCCGTTGCCACCGTGTCTGTTTTTTGAAATGGAGATTAAGATGATAATGAATATAAAAACCAGAATGATAATGAACTCTGCAGGAAATCCGTTTTGATTTGATGTTTTACGTGTGCCTTTATATTCGCCAGTTAAAACTTCAAAAATAGCATCAGCACCTTTGTTTAAACCACCATAATAGTCGTTTTGTTTAAAATAAGGAATAATTTCAAGCTCTATAATGCGTTTAGACATCGCGTCGGTAAGCAAATGCTCAACACCATAGCCTGTTTTTATAGAAATTTTACGGTCGCCTTTTGCCAATAAAATAAACACCCCATTATCTTCTTTAGCCTGCCCAATGCCCCAAGCATGTGCCCACTTTGTGCCTAAATAATCTATGTTTTCACCTTCGGTGGAATTTATGGTAGCAATTACTATTTGAGTAGAAGTAGTATCTGAATACTTAATTAATTTTTCTTCTAAAGCAGTTTTTTCAGAAGGCGATAATAAATCAATATAATCGTAAACACTCGTTTGGAAATCTGGTTTTTTCGGAATTTTAAATTGCCCGTAGGAAAAACTAAAAGATAAAATAGTAATTAATAAGAATAAAATTAATTGGCTATTTTTCTTAAACTGAGACTGTGATTGCAAACTAGATACTGAATATTTCACCCTTTAGAAATTTCGTTAGAGAGTTCGTTGGTGTCAGAATCCATATAAGGAAAAAACTTTTTTAGTTGCTCTCCAGATTTTAAAATACCATCAACCAAACCCTGTTTAAAATTACCAGCTTTAAAGTGTGCTTGCATGACATCTTTGGTACTATCCCAAAAGTTTTTGGAAACCACATCGTTAATGCCTTTGTCGCCATAAATAACAAAGGTTTTTTCATCCACAGCCACATAGATTAATACGGCATTTTGTAGTTTGGTATTGTCCATTTTCAGCATATAAAAAACCTCTAATGCACGATTGGTAGCATCACCTTTAGAGGTTTTTTCTATATGAACCCGTATCTCGCCCGATGTGTTTAATTCGGCTAATCTTATAGCTTCAATAACCTCTTGTTCTTCACTTGCGGTTAAAAAATCTTCAACATGGTTCGACATAATAATAGGTGTTCGGTAGTTTTATTTAAAAATTAAAATCTACATCGGGTGCTTTTTCGCTTCCTGCATCGGCTTTGTAATAATTCATTTGATCAAAATTAAACATACCTGCTAATAATGAATTTGGAAATATTTTTATATGCTTGTTGTATGGTTCTACAGCTTCGTTAAAGCGATCTCTGGCTACGTTAATGCGGTTTTCAGTACCTTCTAATTGCGATTGTAATTCCAAAAAGTTCTGATTCGCTTTTAGGTCTGGATATCTTTCAACAACCAGTAGTAATCTTGATAGTGCTCCAGTTAAGCCTTGTTGCGCTTGTTGAAATTGCGCCATGTTTTCGGGTGTTAAATTGTTGGCATCAATAGTTGTTTTGGTAGCTTCACTTCTTGCTTTAATCACGGCTTCTAAAGTGCTTTTTTCAAAATCGGCAGCTCCTTGTACTGTTTTTACTAAATTGCCAATAAGGTCATTTCTGCGTTGGTAGCTGCTTTCTACATCACCCCATGTTTTAGTAGCGGTTTCTTTTAAATTTACAGCAGTGTTATTAAAGTTTTTTGCCCAAGAGTAAAGTCCGAAAACAATAACGGCAATAATAATAACTGGAATAAGCCATTTTTTCATTGTAATTAAATTTTTTGGTTTATAGTTTGTTTATGTTCTGTAAGTAGTCAATTCTTGAAAAATGTTACAAATGCTGCTTTATTTTTATGAGCTGATTTTTTACATCTTCTAATTTGCTGATAATTTCAAAGTTTGAAAGTGTTTCTTGCTTTTCTTCTTTTAGATGAATTTTAGCACCTTCAAGCGTGAAACCGCGTTCTTTTACTAAATGGTAAATGAATTTAAGATTTTTAATATCTTCTGGTGTGAATTTTCTATTGCCTTTAGCATTTTTTTTAGGCTTAAGGGCATCAAATTCTTTTTCCCAAAAGCGAATTAAAGAAGTGTTTACACCAAATGCTTTGGCAACTTCGCCAATATTGTAGTATCGTTTTTCGGGTAGTTCTATATGCATTAATCTAAAGATTGGTTTTCTAATGAGGCATGCTCCAACATTTCGTTAAATTCTTCGGCTGTTAAACTTCCGTAGTAGAAGTTAATGGGGTTGATACGTTCGCCATCTTTAAAAACTTCATAGTGTAAGTGTGGCGCTTCCGAACGTCCTGTGCTACCAACAAATCCTATAAGGTCGCCACGTCTTACCTTTTGGTTTTTTCTAACATTGTATTTGTATAAATGGGCATACAAGCTTTCGTAACCGTAACCGTGGTTGATTCTTATATGGTTTCCATACCCTGTAGCGGTATTGTCTGCACGTTCAACGACGCCATCACCACTTGCATAAATGGGCGTCCCTCTTGGCGCGGAGAAATCCATGCCATAATGCATTTTTCTAACCTTGGTAAAAGGGTCTGAACGCATACCATAACCTGAAGCCATTCTTTTAAGGTCCTCATTTCTTACGGGTTGAATAGCTGGTATGGCGGCTAATAGTTTTTCTTTTTCTTCGGCAAGTACGGCAATTTCGTCAAGCGATTTCGATTGTACCACTATTTGTTTTTGAAGAATGTCTAAACGTTTATTGCTTTCTATAATTAATTTGGAATTATCAAAACCTTCTAAGTTTTTATATCTATTTACACCACCAAATCCGGCTTTGCGTTGTTCGTCCGGTATGGGGTTTGCTTCAAAATAAACGCGGTATATATTGTTGTCTCTTTCTGCAATACTAGCCAAAACAG
Organism: Mariniflexile sp. HNIBRBA6329; assembly: GCF_043558645.1. NCBI lineage: Bacteria > Pseudomonadati > Bacteroidota > Flavobacteriia > Flavobacteriales > Flavobacteriaceae > Mariniflexile > Mariniflexile sp. HNIBRBA6329. The sequence goes on from NZ_JBIFXS010000017.1 coordinate 32,581, forward strand.
TTTCGGCTTCTTTCATTTTTTTATTCAACAACTCAAACTGTAATTCAGCATTTTGTAATTCACGTTTAAGGCTACGTTCTTTAGGCGATTCCACAAATTGACTTGCCAAAAAAACAAATAAGAATCCAAATAAAGCAGACCCTAAAAGAAACACTGCGGCGTACTTAAGTGTATTCCTTTTTTTGCGCTGTATTTTCTTGTAAGACAACGATTCTGCATCGTAATAATATTTTACCTTACTCATTTCCTAATTTATTCTATTTTTGCACTTTATTAAATGCCGTATATATTTAATTTTAATAGCTAACGTACAAATTTTTTAAATAGTATCTTTTTAATTGTTTGATACTAAGATTAAAGTCGTTTTTTATTAAAGTTTGAAATATTATGAAAAGAGTAAAGATAAAAATTGTTTTTCAATTAATATCATTTTAACAATCCAGTAACTAATTAAATTGATGAAATCACAAGATATTCGTTCTAAATTTTTAAGTTTTTTTGAAGATAAAAAGCACAGCATCGTGCCATCTGCACCTATGGTTTTAAAAGATGACCCTACCTTAATGTTTGTAAATTCGGGTATGGCACCTTTTAAAGAATACTTTTTAGGAAACGCACAACCAAAAAACAGCCGTATTACCGATACCCAAAAATGTTTGCGTGTGTCTGGTAAGCATAATGATTTAGAAGAAGTTGGTTACGATACCTATCACCATACTTTGTTTGAAATGTTGGGTAACTGGAGTTTTGGCGATTATTTTAAAGAAGAAGCCATTGCCTGGGCATGGGAATTACTTACTGAAGTTTATGGTATTGATAAAGATATTTTATACGTAACGGTTTTTGAAGGTAGTAATGAGGATAACCTTCCCATGGATACCGACGCTTACGATTTATGGAAGCAATTTATTTCTGAAGATCGTATTTTAAAAGGAAACAAAAAAGATAATTTCTGGGAAATGGGCGACCAAGGTCCTTGTGGGCCATGTAGTGAAATACATGTTGATATTCGCTCTGCGGAGGAAAAAGCTAAAATTTCTGGTAAAGATTTGGTAAATCAAGACCATCCCCAAGTGGTGGAAATTTGGAATTTAGTATTCATGCAGTACAACCGAAAAGCCAATGGTAGTTTGGAAAGTTTACCAGATAAGCACATCGATACCGGTATGGGCTTTGAGCGTTTGTGTATGGTGTTGCAAGGGGTTCAATCTAATTACGATACCGATGTGTTTACACCAATAATTAGAGAAATTGAAACCATTACCGATAAAAAATATGGTAAAGAGGAGAAAGTAGATGTTGCCATTCGTGTTATTGCAGACCACGTGCGTGCTGTTGCCTTTTCAATTGCCGATGGGCAGTTGCCTAGTAACACAGGTGCGGGTTATGTAATTCGCCGTATTTTACGTCGTGCGGTGCGATACGGCTTCACGTTTTTAGATAAAAAAGAACCTTTTATATACAGACTGGTTGATGTGTTAAGCGAAAAAATGGGATCGGCCTTTCCAGAAATGAAAGCACAAAAACAATTGGTTGAAAACGTTATTAAAGAAGAAGAACAATCGTTTTTAAGAACTTTAGATCAAGGTTTGGTATTGTTGAACCGTATTGTTGAGGAAACAAAAGGGGATACCGTTTCAGGTGAAAAAGCCTTTGAACTATATGACACTTACGGGTTTCCAATCGATTTAACGGCACTGATTCTAAATGAAAAAAGCTTAAAACTAGACGAAAAAGGCTTTAATGAAGAACTTCAAAAGCAAAAAAATCGATCACGTGCAGCAAGCGAAATGAGTACCGATGATTGGACTGTTTTAGAGGAAGATGCCGATGAGGAATTTGTTGGATACGATAGCTTAGAGGCTAATGTGAAAATAACACGATACAGAAAAGTTGTCTCTAAGAAAGATGGCGAAATGTATCAATTGGTGTTTAATTTAACGCCGTTTTATCCTGAAGGTGGTGGGCAAGTAGGCGATAAAGGCTATTTGGAAGATACACATGGCGATGTGGTTTATATTTTAGATACTAAAAAGGAGAATAACGTTATTATTCATTTTTCTAAAAATTTACCAAATCATTTAAATGAATCATTTAAAGCGGTTGTAGATGAAAAGCAGCGTTACAGAACCGAATGTAACCATACAGCAACTCACTTATTGCACCAAGCTTTACGCGAAATTTTAGGCACGCATGTAGAACAAAAAGGCAGTGCGGTGCATTCAAAAGGGTTGCGTTTTGACTTTTCGCATTTTTCAAAGCTTACAAACGAAGAATTGCAAGATGTTGAAAATTTTGTAAACGCAAGAATATCGGGTAAATTACCCTTGGTTGAAAAGCGAAATATTCCTAAAGAAGAAGCTATTGCCGAAGGTGCTATGAGTCTGTTCGGTGAAAAATATGGCGATACGGTTCGTGCCATTCGATTTGGAAAATCTATTGAGCTTTGTGGTGGTACGCACGTTAAGAATACAGGAGATATTTGGCATTTCAAAATCATATCTGAAGGTGCGGTAGCGGCAGGAATTCGTCGTATTGAAGCCATAACCAATGATGCTGTAAAAGACTTTTATTCTGAAAACAACAAAGTATATTTTGAAATGAAAGAGTTGCTTAACAATGCCCAAGAGCCTGTTAAAGCACTACAAAATTTACAGGATGAAAATGCCAATTTAAAAAAGCAGATTGAAGTTTTATTAAAAGAAAAAGCTAAAAACATTAAAGGCGAACTTAAAAACGAATTGCAGGACATAAACGGCATTCAGTTTTTGGCTAAGAAATTAGATTTAGATGCTTCGGGCATTAAAGATGTGTCTTTTGAATTAGGACAAAACAGCGATAATTTATTTTTGTTATTCGCAACTGAAAATGATGGTAAGGCGTTGTTATCTTGCTACATTTCAAAAGAGTTGGTGGCAAGTAAAGGCTTAAATGCCGGACAAGTAGTTCGTGAACTAGGAAAGTATATTCAAGGCGGCGGCGGCGGACAACCGTTTTTTGCAACAGCAGGTGGTAAAAATCCAGCAGGGATTGATGAGGCTTTGGAAAAGGCGAAAAATTATATAGGATAGTTTAAATGAGTTTCAAACAAGCAAAGTTACAAAGCTTCAAAGCTAATAATAGTTCTCTGTAACTTAGCATCTTTGTAACTTAGCAACTTTGAAAAATGAAACTACAAACGCAAATACCATTACAAAAACAGTCTGACAACCTAATAGACTATAACTCTAATATACTACTGTTAGGGTCTTGTTTTGTTGAAAACATTGGGGAGAAGTTATCGTATTTCAAGTTTCAAAATCTTCAAAACTCGTTTGGTATTTTGTTTCAGCCTAAGGCTATTGAGACTTTAATTTCAAGCGCTATTAATCATAGGGAATATTCAGAAAAAGACATCTTTTTTTGTAATGAACAGTGGCATTGTTTTGAGGCGCATTCAAAACTAAGCAACCCTTCAAAAGATGTGTTATTAAGTAATTTGAATCATGCAGTTGAAGCAACAAATCAACAAATCAACACATCAACCCACATCATCATTACTTTAGGAACAGCATGGGTATATCGTTTTTTAGAATCGAATCAGTTAGTAGCGAATTGTCATAAGGTACCACAAAGGCAGTTTGATAAAGAACTACTTTCGGTTGAAACAATTACGCAATCTTTAGAAGCCATTGTAGATTCCATTAAAAGTGTTAATCCTAAAGTTTCTATCATTTTCACCGTTTCCCCTGTACGCCACATTAAAGATGGTTTTGTTGAAAATACGCAGAGTAAGGCGCATTTAATTAGTGCAATCTATCAGTTCTTAAATCGTCAATCGTCAATCGACAATCGTCAATTATCATATTTCCCTTCCTTTGAAATCATGATGGACGAACTTCGCGATTATCGTTTTTATGCTGAAGATATGTTGCATCCCAATCAAACAGCAATCCATTACATTTGGGAAAAATTCCAAGAAGTTTGGATGTCACATGATGCAATAAAAACTATGAAAGTTGTAGATGAAGTTCAAAAAGGGCTTCAGCATAAACCTTTCAATCCAAATTCTGAAGCACATCAAAAATTTATTTTAGGTCTTAAAGAAAGGCAAATCCAACTTCAAAAAGAATACTTACACATGAAATTTTAAAACTAAACCGCACTTCTGTAGGTTTTTAAATAGTCTTGTGGAGAATAATTAGTTACTTTCTTAAAAGCACTAAAAAACGGATTGTAAGAAGCAAATCCTGTTTTGTATGCTAACGATTCTAAAGTGTTAGTTTTTAAATAACCTTGCTCTATTAAATTGATGCTATCCATTATTCTTGAATGCATGCGGTATTCGGAAAAAGAGATCTTGGAATGGTATTTAAACAAGTACACGATATGGCTTGTGGGAACGCCCAATTTATTGGCAATATCGGTAGGTGATGCTTTTGGGTTTCTAAAAATATGTTCTTCTATACAGATTTTTTCAACTTCTTGAATATAGCTATCAATGTTAGATATTATTTTTTCTTGTAATTTTAAATCTTGATCGTTTTTTTGATCACTTACTTCTAAAACCCAGTTATTACTTTTTAAGGTTGAAACCTCTTCGGTTTCTTGTTCAGTGATGCCAAATTTTAAAATCTTCTTGTTCAGAATAGGAAGTCCGTATAGTATTTCTGGAGTCGTTAAAATTTTAAAATAAATAAATAACCAAAAAAGTAAGGAAAAAGTAGCTAGCGATTTTCCTGAAAGAAGAAGGTCTTTATTTGCTTCAGTATAAACAGAAATTAGTATAATTAAAACCGCTAAAACATTTATAGAGAACAAATAAACAGTCCAATTTCTAACCAATTTAAAATGTGTATCGCTAATTAAAAGGTCTTTTTTAAACCAAATATTTTTTCTTAAAATGTTGAATATAACTGCTATGTAAGTAACTAGGAATAAAAATACTAAGATGAAGTTAGTTATTTTTCCATAGTCAGACATGTAGTTTTCCTTTATAAAGTTGTTTACGTTAATAAAGTATAGACACACAATAAAAATAAGATGCTTTAAATCTTTTGGGTTGTAAGATTTGCTTTGAAGAGCAAGGTTTTTATGGTACAAGTAAAAACACGGTACAATTATTAAATAAAAAACGGAATGTGGCCCTTTGTCTGGTTTAAAAAAATCCTGTATGCTCAACGCATAAGTTCCATGAGTTAAAAACCTAAAGGAAATTGTGCAAATAATGAGTAATAAATAAGCGTTGTAAAATGGGTTAGATCTATATGACGTAATCATTATAGTTATGGTAACTAAGCCAATAATGCCAGTAAATAAAAATAAGAATGATTCTATCACTTAGTTTGAGAGATTTATTTGCAATAATAGCAAAATACCCTGTGCTTTTCTTATTAAAAATGATGAAATAAATTAGTTTGTTTGATTTTTTTAGATGAAGAAAGTTTATGAATACCCTTTACTTTACAATTAGTTGTCCACTTTTTTTCTTACTGATTTGCTTAAATTCTTATTGATTTATAACAAATCGCTTTGGTAATAAATCGCTTTGCCAAATTGCATGCTTTTTATCTATATGTTTACATTGCTATTATCATAAAAACTCTTGAAAAATTTACTCTATTTAATACTGTAGAAAAGATCCGTTTATTGTGTATTAGAATTAAATTATTGAGGGTTATAATTTTTTAAAGAAGTAATTCTAGTACGGTATTGATAAGGTTGTCTTAATTAACGGTTGTCTTAATTAAGTACAACCTTTTCTTTTTTTAATAATCTCATTTTTTTTTTTTTTGAAAAATACGCAATTCGTCGTATTGATTCCATTTTGATAAAGTTGCAATTTTGAATTGCTATTAACAATAAAACTTTATCAAAATGAAAACATTAAAACAGTTAGTATTATGCTTAACAATAATTTCTGTAGCTACCTTTTCTTCATGCTCAACGAGTGATGATGGGGGAGATGGGGGCAATGCGCCTTCAGGATTACTTGTATCTAAAGTTGACGGTAAATCCTTTAAATCATTCGAGCTTTCTTCTTCAGCAACCGTTTCAACAGCAGGGCCAGGGAAAAACTTAATCATTATTGCAACCAATAGTTATGGAAATGCTTTTTCAATGACAATATTTGGGTACACAGGCGCAGGAACCTACGAATTTACAGGAGCAAATGTGGCAATAACTAATATAGCCTCATATTCTGAAACCAAAGTAAACCTAAGCAATCCCCAAGCATCTACAACCGAACTTTGGCAAGCACCTTACAGTGATGCTTTAGCAGGATCTGTATCAATTATTGAAGAAACAGATACTAAGGTAATTGGTACGTTTAGTTTTAAAGCTAAAAATGTAGGAGGAGATAACTCTATAAAAACCATTACAGAAGGTTCGTTCAACCTGAAAAAGCAAACTTCATAAATTTTAATTACAGAACATCAGGTTTGATAAAACTACACTTGATGCTCTAAATTGTATAACCAAAAACAAAATCAACAATGAGAAAATTAAACCAATTTGTATTACTGTTAGTAGGGATTCTAATGGTAAACGTAACAACCGCCCAAAAAGCAGAAACTCCAGAAAACACCTATGATTTAGGAGCCAATATTAATGAAATGACGCTAACCGTAGGAGGGATATTAGTGGCAGCAACCAACGACGGATTAGTAGGTATAGACCCTAAACAAAGTACCCCAATATTCACTTTTAATAACTTTGGAAAATTAAAACCAGAAGAAACAGATTTTATTCCTGCTTCACCATACATTGTGGTATCTCAAGGTGCCGATTCTAAATTTGCAGGACTTGCAAAAACAAAAAGAGCGGTTATAAACTACATTACTGGAAAGGTTATTTTTAATTCTGAAACCGATAATTGGAATCAAATTTATACTTGTAATGTGGTGCTTCCACAAAATAAATTAATTGTTAGTGGCATTCAAAAAGAGGGTGATAAGTTTGAAAAAATGACGCCTAAAGTTGCTGTTTACGATTTAAGTACACAAAAACTAGATTATAGTTTCTTTTTAGATAAACCAGGTAGAGTAGGTATCGCAAAAGATTTTAGTGTAACCGGCGTGCCATTATTATTGAAAGATTTTTTAATCATTCCAACAGCACAAGGGTTAATTGCCAAAAAACATAATGGTGATGATTTATGGGAATGCAAAATTAAGGGCATCAATTGGATGGTTTCTGATATAACTGAAAAAGAAATATATGGTTTTGAAACTACAACAAATGGAAAAAACACTCGTATCCATAAAATAGGAAGTAACGGAGCAGAACTTTGGAAAGATGATAGAAAAGTACAAGGAAACGTTTCTAATTTTCAAATATTGCCACAAGGTATAGCAGTCGTGAGCGATAAAAGTTCAGGAGGAAGTACTAGTGTGTTTGCTACAAGCGATGAGTCTGAAATTGCTTTCTTAAGTGCTTCAACAGGTGAAGATTTATGGGAGAAAGCTCCAAAAACAAAAGGCTATGTGCAGCATTTTTATGTTCAAGATGATGGTATTTTGTTCGGTATTCAACAAGGAGGTATCAACAAAATTTCATTTGACGGAAAAACGTTGTTTAAAAAACCATTAAAAACCGGCGAGAATATTATGGTTATGGCAGAATCGCCACAAGGTTTAATCTATATCACTAGTGAAGATGCCAACATTGTAGATTTAAAAACCGGTGATCAAGTATGGAATAAGCCGTTAAAGTATAAAAATTCAGCAGCAGTTGCTTCAACTTTTGATAGCGCGAAAAATAGGTATTTAATTGCTGCAGACGGAGAGATCTTTGCCATTGATGCTAATTCTGGAGATGTAACCGATTTTGCAAAAGTTAAGTTTGATGAAAAAGAAGTTGCAAATACCATGCAAATGCGAAATGGCAACATCTTTTTAAGTTCTTCACAAAACCTAGCGTTATTGGGAAGTGACGGAAATGAAATCTACCAAGGGTATTTCAAATCGCCATCACAAAGTGGTTTTGTAAAAGTGCTTTCAGGAGCCTTGGCAGTAGCGTCAACAGGTTTGGCTATGGCACATGCAGCTAAAGCAGGTATGAACAGAACCAATAGCTATGGAAGCGCTAACGATTTAAGTAATTATAATGATTACGGTAAAGAAAATAAACGTGCTGCCGATATGTTTGCATCTATTGGAGACGCTGCTTTTGATGTCATGTCAAAACGCTTTAAAGCGACCGCAGCAACTGAAAATGCTCAATTTATTTTAACAAAATTAGATGCCGGTGTGGGATTGGTTAAAGTGAATAAAGATACAGGTAAAGTTGATAAAGAAATTGTGCTTAAAGATAAAAAACCAGAATACCAAGTAGATGAGATTGCAGGTGTGTTATATTACAAAGCTAGTGATAAAACAATATACGCTTACAATCTTCAAAAATAAATCTTGTTGTTGAGATTTGTTCGATTAGGCGTAATAAATAACATTATTGCGCTTAATCTTTTTTAATAACGTTTTATCGAAAAATTAGTTGAGGTTCAAGTTATTAGGTTAAATTTAATATGCTATTAATCAGTTCATACCAAAAAACATCAACTGGGGCAATCTTTAACAAAATTGTCCCAGCAGGTGTTTTTTTTATGGGCTTACTTAAAGCTTCTTTTTTAAGGTTGGAATCATCGTTATTCTTCAATTATGGATTTTAATTATTTGTTTATATTGGGTATATTCATGCCTGTTTTTGTTTTGTTGGTATTTGTTGTTAAAACAATATACGATATAGAGCATTTAAAAAAAGCAAAGAATAGGGACTATTTAATTCTATATGAAAGGTTACTTCAGGAAAAGGGCAAACTAGAAAAAAATAGAGAAAAGTTGTTGTTGGTTGAGGGTTTACACAAAACACTTTTTAATCGTCTTTTTAAAATAACAAGAGATATTATTTTAATGCAAAAGTTTATATTTGAAACACACATCAAGTAGTTTATGAAGAAATTAATACTCTCAATATTTCTTATAATTAATAGTTTTTATAGTTTTTGCCAAAGTTCGCAAAACAAAATAGACAGCTTAAAAACAATTTATACAACAAGCAAAAATTCTAAGAAAAAAGCCGAAGCTTTAAATAATTTAATAGATCAGTATTTTGATAGAAACAAAGATTCTGCTGAGGTTTATATTTTAAAAACTTTGAAATTTACCGAAAACAAGAAAGATTTAGAGCAAATACATATTCACAGTTTACTAAAATATGCCCAATTATTTATAGTTAAAGGCGATTATGAAACTTCCACTTCATATTACAAAAAATCTTGGGAAAAGCTTAAAAACAAATACGACTATTTTCTATACAATAAGTATTATGGTGATTTAGGGGTTTTGAATTTTTATAAAGGCGATTTTAAAGCAGCCTTAACCAATTTTGATAAAGCACTTCAATTGGCTAAAAAGGAAAAAAATGAAGAAGACCAATTACGCTATTTAAACAACAAAGCATTGGCAATGTCTTACTTAGGTGAAGCAGAGTCCTCTTTGGATGTTCATGAAGAAGCCATAAAACTTGCCGAAAAATTAAACGATTCTACCGCCTTGGGTAAATCGTTCAATAACATAGGTTTGATTTACGAGGGCATGAAAGAATACGAAAAAGCCTTGGAGTTTTATTTGCAGTCCTTAAAAATTAAGCAAAATAGTACCAGTAAAATAGATATAGCCAATAGTTTGTACAACGTTGCGGGTATGTACAAAGAAATAGGTGAAAAGAATAATGATACGCTGTATTATGCTAAGGCAGAAAAGCATTATCGATTGGCCGAAGAAAAAGCCAAAGAGGTTAATTACGGAAAAGTAATCCTATTTTCAAAAGCAGGTATGGCACAATTGGCAACTGTTAGAAATCAACCTCAAAAAGCTATTGAAATTTATAAATCGGTCTTGGATGAAGCCGAAAAAGCAAACGATAGCCAAACACTTAGGGGGACCTACCTTAATTTGGGTGTGAATTATTCAAAAATAAATAAACTTGTTGATGCTGAAAATTATTTCTTAAAAGCATTGCCGTTAATAATTAAAGCTGAAAACCCATCGGATATTGCTAGTATATACAAAAACCTTGCGGCTCTTTACAGTAAAAAACACGATTATGAGAAGGCTTACAGTTATTTAAACAAACAATATGAGGTAGAACAGGAACTCTCAAAAAACTCATTGAAAGATAAAATATCGGAGTTTGAGATTAAATACGAAACCGAAAAAAAGGAAAAAGAAATCTTGTCGCAACGGGCAAACATTGCAGAAAAGGAGCTTCATCTCAATCAAAAAAATACACAAATTATTGGCTTAGGAATTTTGGCTTGCGTTGTTGCAGTTTTGGGCTATTTGCTTTACAATCAGCAAAAATTAAAAAATCAGCAACTTAAAAAAGAAAGTGAGTTGAAAGAGGCTTTGATTAAAATTGAAAGTCAAAATAAATTGCAAGAACAGCGTCTTACAATTTCTAGGGATTTACACGATAATATTGGGGCTCAACTCACCTTCATTATTTCGTCTATCGATAATTTGCAATACGGATTTAAAATTACCAACGAGAAGCTAACTAATAAACTTTCAAGCATAAGCACTTTCACAAAAGAAACTATTTATGAGTTGCGCGATACTATTTGGGCCATGAATAAAAGCGAAATTTCTTTTGAAGACTTACAGATTAGAATTTCCAATTTTGTAGATAAAGCCAATAGCGTTTCAAAAGACACCACGTTTGAATTTGATTTGGACCCACAAATAACAAAAGAAACCGTTTTCACGTCCATTCAAGGTATGAATATATACCGCATTATTCAAGAAGCTGTGAATAATGCGTTAAAATATTCCGAAGCTAAAAATATTAAAGTAACGTTTCAAAAACGGGAAAGCAATTTTCAAATTAGTGTAACCGATGATGGAAAAGGTTTTGATTTGAAAACAGTTGAATTGGGTAACGGACTTAACAATATAAAAAAACGAGCCACCGAGATAGGGGCAACTTTAAACATTTCGAGTCAATTAGGAGAAGGCACAACCATTCAGTTAGAAGTATAATTTAATAACACAACCCATGAATATTAAAATAGCCATTGCAGACGATAACACCTTTTTAATAAGCACTGTAAAGGAAAAATTATCTTTTTTTGAAGACTTGAACGTGAAGTTTTCGGCTATAAATGGCTCCGATTTGTTGTGCAAACTTGAAGAAAGCCACAACCTCGATTTAATTTTAATGGATATTGAAATGCCCGTTTTAAACGGTATTGAAACCACCGAAATAGTCAAGCAAAAATACCCTCACATTAAAATAATTATGCTCACGGTTTTTGATAACGACGAAAACATATTTAATGCCATAAAAGCAGGAGCCGATGGTTATTTGTTGAAAGAAATAAATGCTAAAGATTTACATGATGGCATCACAGAAACCTTAAACGGTGGTGCTGCCATGTATCCTTCAATAGCATTAAAAACACTGAAACTATTAAGGAATCCTATAGATTTTAACTTTAAAGACGTTCAAGAAGATATTAAACTTTCGGAAAGAGAAATACAGGTTTTAGAGCAGTTAAGCAAAGGTTTGAGCTATAATGTTATTGCTGAAAATCTTATTTTGTCACCTGGCACTATTAGAAAACATATAGAAAACATCTACAAAAAACTACAGGTACACAACAAACTGGAAGCGGTAGAGAAAGCAAAAAAGAATAATTTAATATAACCTATTGGTAACTTTCCGGTAATGCACAAAACACATTTCTGTACTATTTTTGACCTGATTAGAATTAGTTAAATTTACATTAGTTAGGGCTTCTCTGTCGAAGCAAACTAATGTTTTTTTTTGTCTTAGATTTATGTATATTCAACTTTTAAAAAGATGAGTAAAATTGCTGAATAATGACTGAGCCTTACGTAACACTAATCATAAAAAACAATGTTGGATTTATAGAGTTTTTCCATCCAAACAGAAACTCGATGCCTAGTGACGTTTTAATAAAATTAAAGGACACTATTGAAGAAGCTGGCAACAATAAATCCATATTTGTTATCGTATTGCAAAGCGGCGGTGATAGAACTTTTTGCGCAGGTGCAAGTTTTAATGAAGTGATGGCGGTTAGTAATGCCGAAGAAGGTAAAACATTCTTTTCTGGGTTTGCCAATGTTATTAATGCCATGCGTACCTGCCCAAAACTTATTATTGGGCGTGTGCAAGGTAAAACAGTAGGTGGAGGTGTGGGTTTAGCGGCTGCAACCGATTATTGTTTAGCAACCAAATATGCATCAATAAGGTTAAGCGAACTAAGTATTGGTATTGGCCCTTTTGTTATAGAACCTGCAGTAACTAGAAAAATGGGGTTGGCAGCCATGTCTCAAATGGCGATTGATGCTGAAACGTTTTTTTCTTCGGAATGGGCAAAAGAAAAAGGATTGTATGCCGATGTTTTTGAAACTGTAGAACTTTTAGACGGAGCCGTAAAAGAATTGGCAGAAAAACTAAGCACTTACAACCCTGAGGCTTTAAAACAAATGAAAACCGTATTTTGGGAAGGTACCCAACATTGGGATGCACTTTTAACCGAACGTGCCGAAATTAGTGGTGCTTTGGTATTAAGTAAATTCACCAAAAACACGTTGAAACGGTTTAGATAGTTTATAAATTGTCTATTGCCTTTGACGTGTCGGTAATAATCCCCAACCCATCATCAATCAATCGTCCTACTTCGGGTTTGCTTTGTTTTATGGTTTCTAAATGATTTAGAATGGCATCGCAAAGTTTTGTTTCATTGCCAATAAACGCCAATTCATACAACTCTACAGGTAATAGCCAATCGTTAGGAAATTCATCCATTAATTGTTCCAAGACTTTAGTTCTTGAAATGGTTTTATTCTTGCCTTCACGGTAATCACGAACTTGTCCGTAAAGCATTTCTAATTTTAGTTGCTCACTTGTTTTTTTAATGTGAATGGTTTTAGATGAAGGGACATGGGTAATTAAATCGAAACTATTCAAATCGGCAGGTCCTGAAAATGCCGAAACAATATGTTTTCCAACCGCCATATCAAAAATTCCCCATTCTGGTTTAAATAAAACAGTGTTATCACGTTTAACGGTGCAATTTTTAAAACTGATAAGAATTATTTTTCCTTGAAGATTGCGTTTCCCGGTAATGATCTCGCCAGAAACCGTAATGCCACCTTCAAACTCTAGTGTTACGGTTTTTTCTTCGTAAATATGGTAAGCGCTTAAATCGCGCGGACTCATATCTTCAATAGCTAAATTGATGCCTTTTAATTTTCCAACGGGCGATCCAAACCCTTTTCCATGTGTGTTTGTGCCATGTCCAACCAGTTCTTTTTCTCGGTAGGCCAAAGCGGTTTTTCCAGTGGTTTGAAAATAAATAGGGTTTCCGTGGTCTTCAATAACTTTTGTAAAAACACCCGAAATTTGCAAGCCCGTACTCAATTCAATAGTTCCTAAAGCTTTAGATTGTATGAGCTTGTTGATACCTATAAGTCCGCCTTTACGCAACGCCATTGTGTTCGCAAATGCTTCCAGTACCAAACTTAAATGCGCAAAGTCCGGCGTAACAAACAGCTGAGGTTGTGGTTTTGTTATGTCGAAGTTTTTAAAGGTAGCTTCAATATGATACGGTAGTTTTTTTACGGCATCAGTCATGCACCAAGCGCTTTCACCAATAGAGGATAACAAACCGGCGCCATAAATTTTCGGGTTTTCTAAAGTGCCAATCAAACCATATTCCACCGTCCACCAATGTAAATTTCTAATAAGCGCCATTTCACTGGGTTCGCCCATATTGTTTTGAAGGTCTTCTACTTTTTTTTCTACGGAAACGATATCGGCTTCGTTGGAACTGGGGGCTTCTTTGATGATGGATAGATGCCTTACAGCTTCATAAAGTTCATAATCTTTTGCCGATGATATGGCTTTACAGCCTATTTCTCCAAAACGTCGTAAATATTCAGCATATTCGGGGTTGGCAATAATGGGCGCATGACCCGCGCCTTCGTGAATAATATCGGGGGCTGGTGTGTATTCAATATGTTCCAATTGCCTAATATCACTTGCTATTACCAGTACATTATAGGCTTGAAACTCCATGAAAGCATTGGGCGGGATAAATCCATCAACCGCTACGGCTGCCCAACCTATATCTTGCAAAATGCGGTTCATGCCATACATATTCGGGATGCTGTCAATAGAAATACCTGTTTGTTTTAAACCTTCTATGTATGATTCGTGTGCAACGGTTTTTAAAAAATCAACATTTTTTCGCATCACATACCGCCAAACAGCTTGGTCAATTGCCGAATAATCCTCGTAGTTTTGAGGTTTTATAAATTGCAATAAATGTTTTGGTAAACGATTTAAAATAGTATTTGACTCTATAGAACTGTGCATAAAATGTGTTTTAGTAAAAATACAAATTCTATAAGTAAGCCTTTTATAAAGTGATGTTAAATAAAAAAAGCAACTAAATAAATTTTAGTTGCTTTGTTTGGTCGAGCGAAGTCGAAACCTCGTATTTGGTTGCTACTTTTAAGTTCTCGACTGCGCTCGAACGGACAAAATTATTTTTCCATCCCAGGAGGGTATTTTGCCATAATTTCGGCAACAAACTCCTTAATGCGTTCTTCTTTTTTCTCCATGTTTTGGGTTAAGTAGCCTGTACCCATACCTTGCCATACCAATTCTTTTTTGTTGGCATCAATTAAATCAATAAACAAAACGCCTTCTGTTCTAGTGCTTACACTTGGTTGGTTCCAGCCCCAGCCCCAACCAGGTCCGAAGCCACCGCCCCATGGACCCCATCCGCCCCAACCCCAGGCACCGTAGCCCCAAGAGTTGTTGTAAACGTCTACACGTTGGTTGGCTTTAGTGAAAAGGCTAATCAGTAAATCAGGGTCTTCAGATTTTGTGAACCCTTTTGCTAAAAGTTCTGCTTCAATGGCTCGAAGGATTCTGCGTTTATCTAAATCGTTAATTTCAGCTTTATCTATGCCTGTTTTAAAAAAGGCAAAGGTTTTGTATGTTGAAAAATTAGCATTTTTATCATAATCGGTTGCAACCCTAACCGAGCTGCAAGAGGTTACCACAATTAGCAGTGCTAAAAATGGTAAGGTTTTTAGTAGTTTTTTCATAGCTGTTTTGAGATTTATTAGTTTAAAAAATATATTTTTTATGTAATAAAATGTATCAATAATCGTACCAACTAACTTCAGAAATAAAGCTTTGTTATTTTCTGCTATGTGCTTTTTTATCAAAACCATATGGGCAATGTCTACAACCACTTTCACAACAATACCCACGTTTTAATAAGTATTGTTCGGTAAAACAACGGTAGCCTTCGGGGGTTAGGTAGTAGTCGCCTTCTTCAATGGGGGTTATTTTTTTCATGTATAACAAAGATAATGTATTTTGGATTGATTTTTGAAAGCGATATATCATGATTTTTATTTCAAAGTTTCTAGTGCCCAAAGGATATTTAGGTTTGACAATTTTTCCTTTTATGTTTTTAAAAAGGAAGGAATTAAAGCAGGATGTTGTTTTAATTAACCATGAAAATATTCATTTAAAACAGCAGTTGGAGTTGTTGGTCGTTCCCTTTTTTGTAGTTTATATTTTGGAGTTTTTAGTAAGATTGCTTCAATATAAAAAATGGCATTTAGCTTATAGAAATATTTCTTTTGAACGCGAAGCTTATGCCAACGAAAACCAATTGGATTACTTAAAACAACGAAAATTTTGGAGTTTTTTAAAGTATCTTCGCATTCATGAATTTTAACTTAGAAAATAGCGTTAATCAACACATTCATATCATCAATAATAAAGATGTTAAGTTGTATATAAAACGTGAAGATGCCATTCATCCGTTTGTTTCGGGTAACAAATACCGAAAACTAAAATATAATCTTCTTGAAGCTGAAGAATTAGGCTTCAATACCTTGCTTACTTTTGGTGGTGCTTTTTCAAACCATATTGCTGCGGTAGCTTCTGCAGGACAACTTATGGGTTTTAAAACGGTTGGTATTATTCGGGGCGATGAGTTAGAAGATGCTGTAAATGAGAATGCAACCTTGCATTTTGCACAACAATGCGGCATGCAGTTTAAGTTTGTTTCTAGAGAAGTTTACAGAGAAAAAGCATCTGAATCTTTTATTGAAAATTTAAAAGCGGAATTTGGTGAATTTTATTTAATTCCCGAAGGAGGAACAAATGACCTAGCAATTAAAGGCTGTGAAGAAATTTTAACACCTGAAGATCATGAGTTCGACTATATATGTTGTGCTGTTGGAACCGGTGGAACCATATCCGGACTTATAAATTGTTCAAAACCTAGTCAACAAGTTTTAGGATTTCCTGCCTTAAAAGGAAGCTTTTTACAACAAGATATTAGTAAATTTGCACTGAAAACCAATTGGGAGCTTAAAACCGATTACCATTTTGGAGGTTATGCAAAAATAAACACAGAATTGGTAGCGTTTATAAATCAGTTTAAAAGGCAACACCATATTCCATTAGATCCGGTTTATACGGGGAAAATGATGTTTGGAATTTTTGATTTAATTGAAAAAGGCTATTTCCCAAAAGGAACAAAAATATTAGCTATTCATACAGGCGGTTTGCAGGGGATAGAAGGAATGAATGCGGTTTTGCAAAAGAAAAATTTACCATTAATTATGTAATTTAATGAAGAAAATAGTAGTTTTTTGCTTGTTGGCAAGTTTTATGTTTAGTTGCGGTTCTAAAAAAGCCGTTACAAAAAAGAAATCTTCAAGTAGAACAAAAACAGAACAAGTAGTTATTAGGAAAGAACCTAGAGTTAATTCTGGTTCAAAAGAAAATCAAGAAGAAGTTGTAAATGGTGTTGAGGTTAAAATCACATCAACGGATGAATATATTGCCCTTTTTAGAGGTATTGCTCAAGAAGAAATGCGTTTGTATGGCATACCAGCCAGTATTACTTTGGCTCAAGGGATTTTGGAATCGAATTCTGGAAAAGGAAGACTTGCAGTTGAAGCCAATAACCATTTTGGTATTAAGTGCCATGATTGGACAGGAGATAAAATTTACCATGATGATGATGCATCCCAAGAATGTTTCAGAAAATATAATGATTCCAAATATTCATACAGAGACCATTCGTTGTTTTTAACTCAGCGTTCCCGTTACGCGGCTCTTTTCAAACTTAAAAAAGAAGATTACAAAGGTTGGGCAAGAGAACTTAGAAATGCAGGGTATGCTACCGATAGAAAATATCCTGAGAAATTAATAAGTTTGATAGAAAGGTACCGTTTGAATAAATATGATGAAGAGGTTTTAGGAGATGTTTATGTGAAGTATGAAGATGAAATAGGCGATTTCTCTATATATTATGTTGAAAGGGGCGATACGATGTACTCCATTTCTAAAAAATTCAATATTTCAGTAGAAGAACTCAAAGCTGTGAATAATTTATCAACAACATCACTTAGTGTTGGCCAAAAATTAAAGATAGATAAGAATTTAAAAGAAACGGTTGCAGTTACATCAAAACCAAAAGCTTCAGTACAGACAGTAACACCCAATCGGTATCACATCGTTGGAAAAGGAGAAACTTTGTATTCCATATCAAAACGATATGATATGACTGTTTCCGAACTTCAAAAAATGAATGGTTTAAAGGATAATGCCTTAAATATAGGGCAACAACTTCAAGTAAGACCAGCAAATTAAAATACAAATGAATTATACAAGAAGTAGTGCTTTATTTGCACAAGCCGAAAAGGTGATTCCTGGAGGTGTAAATTCACCAGTTAGAGCATTTAAAGGTGTTGGCGGTACACCCATTTTTGTAAAAGAAGCCAAAGGTGCTTATTTATATGATGAAGACGGTAACCGTTTGATTGATTATATAAATTCCTGGGGGCCTATGATTTTGGGTCACGCCTACCAACCTGTGGTAGATGCGGTTGTTGAGAAAGCAAAAAAAGGAACATCATTTGGAATGCCTACCGAAATTGAAACACAAATTGCTGAATTAGCGGTTTCCATGGTGCCAAATATTGATAAAATCCGTTTTGTGAATTCGGGTACCGAAGCATGTATGAGCGCGGTACGTTTGGCAAGAGGTTTTACAAAAAAAGATAAAATTATAAAGTTTGCCGGTTGCTATCATGGGCATAGCGACTCGTTTTTAATACAAGCGGGTAGTGGTGCCAGTACATTTGGAACGCCTAACAGCCCTGGGGTAACGCAAGGTACCGCCAAAGATACTTTGTTGGCAGCTTACAACGATATTGAAAATGTAAAGCAATTAGTAGAAGCGAACAAAAACGAAATTGCTTGTATTATTATCGAGCCTGTTGCTGGAAATATGGGTTGTGTGCCTCCGCAAAACGATTTTTTAAATAAATTAAGAACACTTTGTACAGCGGAAAATATCTTGTTGATTTTTGATGAGGTGATGACGGGTTTCCGATTGGCTAAAGGTGGCGCTCAAGAATTGTTCAATATAAATGCAGATATTGTTTGCTTTGGAAAAGTAATTGGTGGCGGTTTACCCGTGGGTGCTTTTGCGGCTAGGAATGACATCATGAATGAGTTGGCTCCTTTAGGACCGGTGTATCAAGCAGGAACTTTAAGTGGGAATCCGTTGGCTATGGCAGCAGGTTTAGCTATGTTAACGGAATTGAATAATGATGCTGAGGTGTTTAATCGTTTAGCTGAAAAAACCGAATATTTACATAAAGGAATTTCTAAAGTTTTAAACGATAACCATATTGTACATACTATAAACAGAGTTGGTTCTATGATTTCGGTGCATTTTGATGCATCACCCGTTGTAGATTTTGCAACTGCAGCAAAAGGAAACAATGACACTTTTAAAAAGTTTTTCCATGGGTTGCTTATCGAAGGTGTTTATATTGCGCCAAGTGCTTTTGAAACGTGGTTTATTACCGATGCTTTGTCTTATGAAGATTTGGATTTTACCATTAATGCTGTAAACAAGGTTGCAAAAACATTATAAAAAAGAAAGCGCATTTCTTAAATTAAAGAAATGCGCTTAACCAACTAAACTAACTAAATTAATCAAACTAAACCATTATTGTTTTTTTAAATCATCACCTCTTTTTTTGCCATCATGTTTTTTCATGCCCATAGCCCTATGGTGCATTTTTCCTTGAACTTTTTCCCATTTTTCAAATTGCTCTTTGTTTAAAACGGATTTCATTTTAGCTTTTGTTGCAATTTGATGGTCTAACTTAGCATTTTCCATGGCTAAACGTTGTTCTTTAGATGGTTTATCCATGTTGCCGCTTTCTTTTTTCGCTTTAAAAGTTGCCATCATTTCTTTGCGTTTTTTGGCATTTTCAAGATTCATGGCATAAATTTCTTTTTGTTGTGATGCATTCAAATCTAAATTCAAGGTCATTTTTTTTGTTTGAAGATTTGCAGCTTCCTCAGGAGTAAGGTCGCTCATTCTATGTGTTCTATCTCCGCGGTTTGGACGTTCTTTTCTTTCTTGTTGAGCAAAACCTTGAACAGATATTAAGGCTAATGCAATGATTATAAGTCTTTTCATTTTTATAATTTTTTAATGTTATTCGCTATTAGGACTTTTAGAACTTAAAAAGGTTTAAAGTGCTTGCCTGTTTTAACAAGAAGTTAACTTTAGAAGGATATCCCTCGTGGGCATTGGAAACGCCTTACCGAGCAGGAATTTGATAAATTGAAGAATGCTTTAGTTTTTTAGAGTTGTAAACTTGAAAAGAAACTTTTTGCTTTAAAAGTGGATTCCTGCATTCGCAGGAATGACAAAACTATTTATGCCATTCGTAAAAAATGAGTGGTACCGTGACTTAGACTAGTTGGATTTTTTTATTTCAGTCTAAAAAACCACCGTCTTTGACGGTGGTCATGTTTTAAAGGCTTCGCCATTTTTTAGGTTTAC
>NZ_JBIFXS010000018.1:0-45517 GCF_043558645.1 Mariniflexile sp. HNIBRBA6329
ACAATGATAATATTGTTCAGCTTTAATTTATAAATTTAATCCTTTAATAATCTGTATCGGTTATTTAGGACTAGACATATTGATTAGGTTAAACTTTAAAATGCGAATTTAACAAATGTACTTTCATAGCTTTTCTAGATAACAGAACCCCAATAAATAGTGAAATAAAAGCACCCACCCAAACACCAGGGATAAAGTTTATAAATAAGAAAAAGTCGTATGCCCCATGAAATAGAACGGCAAGGAATAATCCTGCTAAATTCAATACTATTTTATGGTTCGAAAATTTGGCTTTTCCCATAAAGTAACCCATTAAAACACCAAACGTCGCATGGGCTGGTACCGCGGTAAAGGCTCTTAAAACTGCAGTTTCCACGCCACCTTCCAGTACATAAAAAATATTTTCGGTAGCCGCAAAACCCATCGATACCATAACGGCGTACACAATGCCATCAAAAGGCTCGTTGAATTCTTTATGTTTTTGCGAATAATAGCGCACAATAAGGTATTTGCTTAATTCTTCGGAAAAACCAACAACAAAAAAAGCTTTTATAAATTGTTGTGCTATACTGGTTTTATTGGTTAAAGGAAGTACAATATCAAACACAAAATACATGATGGTGGTTATAAGGATACTAACTACCGCTCCCAAAAAAAAGTTGAGCAGCAACAAGCGCTTCGGTTCTTTTTCATATTTATCCTTAAAATAAATATAAAGCATGACAATAAGTATGGGAGCAATAGCAAAAAGGAGTAGATTCATTGTTTGAAGTTAAGCTATATGTTTTAGGATATTTTTATAAATTACCTCGTAGTAGGCTTTGTTTGAAGGTACAAAATGATTGCCTATACCTGCGTTTTTAATAAGGTATGCAAGTTCGTGAAAGGATACCAATTTCAAGGCCTCTACTTCTTCTTCTTGTACTTTTAATGTAGAGAGCGGTACTTTAAGTTCGGCTATAAAGGTGTTATGGAATTCATTATCAACTATGCCATTTTCATAGGATTGGAAACATTCAAAAATACCAATGGGCTGTAAATCGTTTTCTGAAATACTTAACCCAATTTCTTCACTGGTTTCCCTGATGGCTGCTTGTTTTGCAGTTTCACCTGCGTCGATATGGCCCGCCACCGAAACATCCCACATAAGCGGACAAATGCTCTTTTTTGCTGAACGTTGCGACAGTAATACATCACCATTTTTTGTATAAAACCAAACATGGGTGGTATGATGGTAATAACCTTTTTGATGGATTACCGATTTTAATTCCGATGTTCCTGTAGGGTTGCCGTGTTTGTCTACGATATCTATGTATTCGTCCATATTTATTGTGAAGTGTTCATTTTAATTAAAGTAGCCTTGCGTTAGGGATTGAAGTGGCATCCTTTTTTGCCATTAAAAGCAAAAAAGATATAGCGGAAAGCCTGACCCTTGTGGTAACGCCCAACTGATTAATATTTAATATCTTTTTTGTCATGAAAAGAGATTCCCGCTTTCGCGGGAATGACAAAGTATTATTTAAAATAACTAAACGTTTCGCCTTCTTTTATGTTAAGCAAACTTTCGTAAATAAGTCTTATAACGTTTTCTACATCTTCTCTATGTACCATTTCTACCGTCGTGTGCATGTAGCGCAGTGGCAATGAAATAAGTGCCGATGCTACACCACCATTACTGTATGCAAACGCATCGGTATCGGTACCTGTAGCACGCGATAGGGCGTTGCGTTGGAATGGTATTTTTTTAGCTTCGGCCGTATCGGTAATTAAATCACGTAACTTTTGTTGTACCGCTGGTGCGTATGCAATTACGGGGCCTTTGCCCAATTCTAAATCGCCTTGGGTTTTCTTTTCAATCATAGGCGTGGTGGTATCGTGCGTTACATCGGTAACAATAGCCACATTTGGTTTTATGGTTTGGGTAATCATTTCGGCACCGCGTAAACCAATTTCTTCCTGTACAGCGTTTACAATGTACAATCCAAAAGGCAAGGTTTTTTTGTTTTCTTTTAGTAAACGCGCTACTTCAGCAATCATAAAACCACCCATGCGGTTATCTAAAGCGCGACATACAAATTTGTCGCCGTTTAAAATATGGAATTCATCTGGGTAGGTGATAACGCAGCCCACATGTACCCCTAATTTTTCAACATCGGCCTTGGTTTTGCAGCCACAATCAATAAAAATATTATCTGGTTTTGGCGCTTCTTCTTTCGATTTATCGCGCGTATGGATAGCTGGCCAGCCAAAAACACCTTTTACAATGCCGTTTTTAGTATGAATATTTACAACTTTACTTGGTGCTATTTGGTGGTCGCTTCCGCCATTTCTAATTACGTAAATCAATCCGTCATCAGAAATGTAATTTACGTACCAAGAAATTTCATCGGCATGTCCTTCAATTACAACTTTGTATTTAGCTTTGGGGTTTATAATACCTACCGCAGTTCCATAGGTATCGGTAATAAATTCATCTACATAAGGTTTTAAATAATCCATCCACAGTTTTTGTCCTGTCCATTCATAGCCTGTTGGCGCTGCATTATTCAAATATGACTCTAAAAAGTCCATAGACTTTTTGTTTAAAATGCTCTTCATCGTTTTGTGTTAAAGTTTTGCACTAAATTAATAATATAAATACAAAAAAAATGTTTTAGACATTGTAATTTGTTAATTTTGAAAGATTATTGCTCCAATAGTTTATGAAGAATTTTATAATATATCTATTTGTACTTATTCCTGTGGTGTTCTATGCTCAAATAAAAGATGAGGAAGAAGATGATTTGGAATATGATTATATATTTGTTGAAGGTGATTCTATACCCCAAAAGGTGGTAAATCTTAACACGATTTATATCCTTAGCGATATGAAGTTTGCCAGTAAGGAAGATAGAATTAGGTATCTGATTTTACGCCGAAAAACGCTTAAAGTATACCCATATGCCAAATTGGCTTCAGAAAGATTGGATTCTTTAAACGCCCGATTGGAATCTATGAAGAAGGCTAGCGATAAGCGTAAATACACCAAAATAATCCAAAAATATATTGAAGGTGAGTTTTCAGATGAATTAAAAAAATTAACACGCACCGAAGGACAAATTCTGGTAAAATTGATACATAGGCAAACCGGTAAAACCACATTTGGTTTGGTAAAAGAACTCCGTAGTGGTTGGCGTGCGTTTTGGTACAATACTACAGCAAGTATGTTTGATATATCGTTAAAGAAACCTTTCGACCCTAAAAACGTGTACGAAGATTATTTAATTGAAGATATTTTACAACGTAGTTTTAAAAGCGGATTGTTGGTAAGACAAAAAGCAGCCGAAGAATATAACTTTTACGATTTAACAGATATCTGGATAGATAAACAGAAAAAAAAGTAAGTTGTCAGTTTATAAACAAACACCATTACAAGAACGATTAAATGCCATTTCGCATACCATTGGTACTATTTTTGGTGTTTTAGGATTGACTACTCTCATTATTTTCGATAGTAATAAAACCGATTGGAGCCTTTTTAGTGTAATTGTGTACGGGATTTCTATTATAACTTTATTTACAGCGTCAGCACTATACCATTCGGTAAATGACGAGGTTAAAAAGCATTATTTCCGTATTATAGACCATATTAGCATTTACTTTCTTATTGCAGGAACATATACCCCGGTATTGTTAATTACATTACATGATAGTTTAGGTTGGACCCTTTTTTACGTTGTTTGGAGCATAGCGGCTTTTGGTGTGATTTTAAAACTATTTTTTACAGGTAGGTTCGAAATATTTTCAATCCTATTGTATTTGGTAATGGGTTGGCTTATTGTTTTCGATTTTACCAACCTATCTAAGTTAATGGATAGTAATGGCATATTGTTGCTATTTTTTGGTGGACTAGCCTATACTGTGGGGATTCTATTTTACGCTATAAAAAAGATACCCTACAACCACGTTATTTGGCATGTATTTGTACTGGCAGGAGCTGTTTTTCACTTTTTTATGATATTTTTTTATGTGATTTAACCTTTTGTCATTCCTGTGGAAACAGGAATCTCATGAATGTAAACTAGGCTTATGATAAAAATTATTCCAGCAACTAAAATTATTGATTTTCAATGTATTTCTAACTTAGCCAATACTATTTGGCACGAACATTACATTACAATAATTAGCTTGGAACAAATTGAATATATGCTTGATAAGTTTAATTCTGTTCAGGCATTAAAAGATCAAGTGCATCAAGGTTATTCGTTTTTTTACATCACTTATGAAACCACTCCAGTTGGCTATATTGGAGTTAAAAAAGAAGCTGATTATTTATTCCTCAGTAAACTGTACGTACTGAAAGATTATAGAGGGAAGAAAATAGGAAAAGCTGCCATGCAACATGTTTTTGATTTAGCCAGTTTTTATCAGTTGAAAAAAGTAAAACTGAATGTAAATAAATTTAATACCAATTCCATTTTAGCTTATGAAAAGTTGGGTTTTGTAAAAACTAAACCCCTTGTTACAGAAATAGGAAAAGGTTTTATAATGGACGATTACGAAATGGAGAAACAATTGACAATTGACAATTAACAATTCAAAATCGTTAATCGTCATTCAAAAATCGTAAATCATTTAATCCTCGATCACATCCTTATATTCTTCAAAAAATGCTTCAAATAAGCTCATTTTTTCATTAAAGAATTCCATCACATCGCGCCATGTGTTTTTATTGTGAATGGATACTTTTTGCTCTAAAGGCACGTAAATTCTAGATATTTCTTTTTCATTTTCAAGTAGGTATGCTTCTTCAAAAATAGCATCCGGTAAAAAATCATCTAAAAGAATCGATTTTAGGGCAGTTAGTTTTTCCCAATATTTAATTCTGAACTCCAAATCGTCTTCCAAATCTAGCGCTACTAAAGCCGACTTGGTATCAAAATGAAATTTAAAACTAAAGCCCTTCAGCTTGGTATCATACAAAATCCATTTCCGTGGAAACGATTTCCCATAACTCGTCCAAAATTCTTGTCGTAATAATCTAGATTCTTCTTTTGAAAACATAAATTAGATATTAGAAAAGAGACAATAGACAAAAGACCTTAAAGGAACAATCTCTATTCTAGCTTCTTTTTTCTTTAATCTCTTTTAAATCATATAAGCCACCGCTACGCCTAATACAATGGATATAAACTTGGATAAATTAAATTTATGTCCTTCTGCACTTTCAAATAAAATGGTGGTCGAAATATGGAAAAAGATACCAATAACAAAGGCATTAATAATTTGCGAATAATCGGCAAGGGCTTCCCAAGTATTACCTATAAAAGTTCCTAAAGGCGTCATAAAAGCAAAAACCAACAAAAATCCAGCAATTTGTGTTTTACTGTATTTAGATTGGAATAAAAACATAGTAATTAACGTTGCAATAGGAATTTTATGTACCAAAACCCCGTAGACCATATCGTTGTGGTCGTGTATAGAAAACCCTTCTAAAAAACTATGGATGCACAAACTAATAAATAACGACCACGGAAATGCCGTTTCATGCTTGTGTATATGCATATGCCCATGTTCGGCACCTTTAGAGAACAACTCCAACACAATTTGAAGCATGATACCGCACATTATGAACAATCCAGAACGTTTCGCATCTAAATGCTCATAAACTTCGGGGAGCAATTCAAAAAGTGTTAATGCTAATAAAAACGAACCACTAAAAGAAAGTAGTAGTTTGGTGTTCCACGATTTTTGATTTTTGGTAATGGTAGCTAAAAAAAAGCCAAGAATAACAGCCAGTATAGGAAACAGAAATTTGTTCATTTAAAAAATAACCTACTTAAAATATAATTAATACTATTTAAAAATCATTACTAAACGCTCCGAAGTTTTCGCACTAAACTTACGCAATTTATAATCGCCAAAAATATCCAATAAATATACACCTGCTTCTTCAAAAAGCGCTTCAAAATCGGCTAAAGTAAAGGCTCTAACGCGCTCTTGAAATTTGTAATCTTCACCATCGGCAGTAAAGCTAATATCTTTTATGATATAACCATCTTCAACATAACGTTTTAGGTTAAAATCTATCCCTTCTACCGTTTTTACTTCTTCGGGCACTAAATTATCAATAACAAATTCACTGTTCATAAAATCAATCACCCCAAAACCTACGTCGTTCAAATCGGTTTTTATAGCCTTAATGGTGTTCAAATTATCTTCATCCTTATCAAAATACCCAAAACTGGTAAACAAGTTAAAAATGGCATCAAACGGTTTATTGAAGGGCTTACACATATCGTGAACCTCAAAATGCAAGGTATCGTTTTCAAACTGTTTGGCGTAACTAATGCTGTTTTCGCTCAAATCGGCACCCGTAACATCAAACCCCAATGAGTTTAAATACACGGCATGTCGCCCACGCCCACAAGCCAAATCCAAAATTTTTCCACCTTCCGGAATATTCAAATAGCCCGTAAGGGTGTCCATAAAATGTTGCGCCTCAGTATCGTCTCTATCTTTGTATAAAATATGGTAAAATGGTGTGTCAAACCAAGAAGTAAACCAAGTAGTTGTGTCTTTATTCATATCAATTTCCTGCGTAGGCAGGAATCTTTTTTTTATTTTTTGGGGTTACCCTGATCCCGATAACTATCGGGAGGGTCAGGCTTTCTGCTATATCTTTTATTTTATCACCTTGAGCGCAGTCGAAAGGTCTTTTTTATACAAAACAAAAGGATAAGTTTATCCTGAGCGCAGTCGAAGGACTGCAATCCTTAACCCATTATCAGCAATTGCTGGTTAATTAACCGCAAAATTACGTTATTTTTGCAATCTATTCGAGATAAAAAATGGAAGAAAATTTTAATATGTTAGCCAAAACCCTATTTGGTTTTGAAGAATTATTAGCAAATGAACTCACACAACTAGGAGCACAAGACGTGAAAACAGGCGTAAGAAGCGTATCGTTTTCGGGCGATAAAGGCTTTATGTACAAGGCCAATTTGGGTTTGCGTACCGCTATAAAAATATTAAAACCCATACAAACATTTACCGTAAATAACGAGCAGGATTTATACAACAAACTGTACCAAATGCCTTGGGAACAGTATGTAAAACCATCGGGAACCATTGCGGTAGATGCTACCATACATTCCGAATTATTTACAAACTCACTATACATAGCACAAAAAACCAAAGATGCGATAGTAGATAAATTTCGCGATACCACAGGCGAACGCCCCAATGTAGATTTAAAATTCCCCGACCTAAAGGTAAATGTGCATGTAGATAGGCACCAATGTACCATTTCGCTAGACTCTTCGGGAGATTCTTTGCATAAACGTGGCTATAAATTAGCCACCAATATTGCACCCATAAATGAAGTGTTGGCAGCTGGATTAATCATGCTTTCGGGTTGGGACGGACAAACCGATTTTATGGATCCCATGTGTGGTTCTGGCACCATGCTTATTGAAGCTGCTATGATAGCCTGCAACATACCACCAAACCTAATGCGTAAAGAATTCGCGTTTGAGCGTTGGAACGATTGGGATGTAGATTTGTTTGAAAAAATAGAAGAATCACTTTTAAATAAAACCCGTGATTTCCATCATAAAATTATAGGTTATGATAAAGCACCAAGTGCCGTAGCCAAAGCCATAGAAAATGTAAAAAATGCCCAATTAGACGATTTTATAGAAGTTAAGCACGAAGATTTCTTTAAAACCCAAAAAGGTGGCGACGAAAAGCTACATATGGTATTTAACCCACCGTACGGCGAGCGTTTAAATATAGATATGCAAGAATTTTACAAAAACATCGGCGATACCTTAAAGCAAAGTTACCCAGGTACCGATGCTTGGTTTATTACCTCTAACCTAGATGCTTTAAAATTTGTTGGTTTACGCCCATCAAGAAAAATACATTTATTTAATGCCAAACTGGAAGCACGTTTGGTTAAATATGTGATGTATGAAGGTAGTAAGAAGGGGAAGTATATGAAGTGATTGCTGCCAGTGTTTGGCACTTAATTTATTCGTTTCTGACGGTGAAATCTGATGTTGCTTTAAGAATGAACTCATTGAATGTGTTTTCAAGGACTTGAAATTCTGGAGTAGTTATAAACGTTTGCCAACAAATATTTAATGCTTGACTTTCATCCGCAGCTAAACCTTCATTGACCATTGCTAGGAATAATGTATGATGATCACTTATATTGAGGCTTGTTTGAATTCTTTGATTTGGATTAGCCTTTAAATAAGCATTTATCAAAAACTTTTCAGGCGCCATATAAGGAAACAAAAACATGCTATGTTCATTCGGATTCTTATGAAATTGAGAATAATAAGGGTCATTTTTATAATCGCCGTCAAAAACACACGCATATCCTATTTTAAGACGCATTTGTTCAAAGTTTCTTTTGTGACGTTCGTAATCATTTTTAACCATATTTGCGGGGCCAGACTCAATTACATTAACTAGTCTATCGAAATATTTATAGGTTTGGTTGAGCTTTATTAATAGATTTTTAAGAATGAAATTGGCAATGTTATCTTCACAATAAAGATGTAAAAGCGGATAAGCCTTAGAGTCCATTTTGGAAAATGCGGCATTTACAGATATTCTGTTTATACATTTTGTATTCCCATCATTTTGAGGTTCAATAAATTTTCTAGATTTAGAGTTAAATGCAGATATTAATGTGGGAGAGTGTGTTGTAATTACAAATTGCTTTTTGTCCCTCCAGCTAACATAATTAATAACATCTGCTATCTTTCGTTGTATAAATGGATGAAATCCTGCTTCAATTTCATCTATTATAATGAACGAATTTTTTGGGCTTTCTATTATCTCCTCTAAAATGTTAAGAACAGATTCTTCGCCAGAAGCTGCATTAAAACTTGAATAATGGTCTCCAGTTGTTTTAAGTAGAAATGCTTTTTTATTTACATGAGAACCTATATCATAAATCTCAATTCCATCAGAGATAGAGAAAATATAACAAAAGGCTTTTTCGATATCACAATTTACTCTTGTTTGTGCACTATGTGATATTTTGCGCAAAAGACTATTTGATATATTCCGAGCAGGAAGTATTCGTTCCAAATCAATAAAGGGAACCTCTCTTTCTTTTATTTGAGCATTTTTTCTTTTTGGATCCTTTGATGCTTTTCCAACCCCACTCCAAGAACGGCTCGTATGAAGTCTTCTTGAATTTCCATTTCTTGGATCGTTGCCAACCCTCCAATCTAAGTGATATTCATAATCTTTGGTTGTATTCTCGTATGAAGTGAATTGCAATACATCTTTCCATGTATGTCTACGTAATGTGCTTGTCGGTTTTGTTGAGTCTACTCTTAAAAAATTGTAATGACTGCAAGCAAGTAATAAAAGAATGCTTGTTTTACCGATTTTATTGGTTCCACTTATAACAGTTACTGGATGCTCGAATAATATTTCAAGCTCTTTTATATGTCTAAATTCTTTAATATACAACCTACTAATAAAGTGAGTAAAGCTATTTTCAGCATTACTAAAAACTGTTGGATCATGGAAGTCCAATTTGTTTTTTATGCTTTTTATGTTTTGTAATTCCATGTAGCTTTTAATTGTGCCTTAATTTATGATATGAATCTATTTCAAAAATTTATATTCACCGATAAGCGAAGTTAGATTTTTCTTACCAAAGTAACAATAAGCAGTTATAAGTAATTATCAACATTTTTCTGTTATAGCGAAGAAGCATGACTAATCTATCTGTTTATATTTTCAATCGATTTGATTTTAGATAAAAATATGTCATCTAAAAAATTAAAATTAAAACAAGATGTTTTAGTTGTTAATTGTGTTTTTGTGAATTCTATATTGGTTTTTTTTTGTTAAGTACATACATAAAGAGTTAATTGATTTACCGATATTTGAAAATCAAATTTTTAAAAGACACTTGTTTTAGTAATTACCAATAAAATTATTTTACATGAAATTAATCAGAATTTTTGCTTTAGTTATAACAGTTACTTTATGTCCACACCAAAATTACTCACAAACTTTAGAGTTTAATAATCCTATTGCGGAACAACGTGCCGACCCATGGGTATATAAAACAGACGATGGGGTGTATTATTTAACTGCAACAGTTCCAGAATATAATCAAATTGTAATAAGAAAATCCAATAGTATAAATGGTTTAAAAGAGGCTCAGGAAAAAGTAGTTTGGCATAAGCACAAACAAGGCGTTATGGGACATCATATTTGGGCGCCAGAATTGCATTGGATAGATGGAAAATGGTATATCTATTTTGCTGCAGGTGGGGCTGAAAATATATGGAATATAAGAATGTGGGCTTTATCGAATTCGTCAAAAGACCCAATGGAAGGTGAATGGACAGAAGAAGGGCAAATAATAACACAAAGAGAGTCCTTCTCATTAGATGCTACTACTTTTCAGCATAAAGGTAAAAGGTACTTAATATGGGCGCAAAATGTAAGGGGAGGAAAACACGGCACCGCTTTAGTTTTATCAGAAATGAAAACTCCAACTAGCTTAACAGGACCTGAAGTAATTTTAACCGAACCAGAATTTAGTTGGGAAAAAATAAAATACCATGTTAATGAAGGTCCAGCTGTAATAAAAAATAATGGAAGAATATTTGTAACCTATTCGGCTAGTGCTACCAATCATAATTATTGTGTTGGTTTGTTATGGATTGATGAAAAAGCAGATTTGTTAGACGCATCAAATTGGCATAAATCACCTGGACCTGTTTTTTATACAGATGAGGATTTACAAAGGTATGGTCCAGGGCATAATTCGTTTACAACTTCAGAAGAAGGAAAAACTACGATAATGATTTACCATGCCCGCGATTATAAGGAAATACTAGGGCATGAGTTATCCGATAAAAACCGTGCTACACGTGCCCGTGTTGTAGAATGGACAGAACGTGGTTTTCCTGATTTTATGCAAAAAAATGCCGATTGACATTAAATTGGACATGAGCTTCAATACCTATACTGTTATGTCATAAATTAGCAATAACCAACTAAAAAATAAATTAAAGAGTAATTAAGAATGATAAAGTTTAAATATTTCCTGTTCATATTATTTATCCTCTCACAAGTTTCTTTTTCTCAAGTAAGAAATGTTAGAGAATTAGATGTTAATTGGAAGTTTCAAAAAGGAGATGTTGAGAATGCCCAACAAGAAAATTTTAACGATTCGAAATGGGAAAAGGTAAACGTTCCTCACGATTGGGCTATTTATGGGCCTTTCGACAAAGAAGTTGATAAACAAACTGTAGCCATTGTACAGAATGGTGAAGAAGAAGCTACCGAAAAAACAGGGAGAACAGGCGCTTTACCACATGTTGGAACTGCCTGGTATAGAAACAACTTTACTATTTCTGAAGAAGATTTAACAAAAAAAACAATCATTCTATTTGAAGGTGCCATGAGCGAACCTCAGGTGTATTTAAATGGAGAAAAAATAGGAAAATGGGCCTACGGTTACAGCTATTTCTATTTTGATATTTCTAAATTTCTTAAAAAAGGGGAGAATACTTTAGCGGTAAAATTAACGAATGAAGCATTTGCTTCTCGTTGGTATCCCGGAGCAGGTTTGTACAGAAATGTGAGTTTGATTACCAAAAACAAAGAGAACATTAATCAATGGGGCACTTTTATCACCACGCCTTTTATTAGTAAAGAAGAAGCCAAAGTAAATGTCAAAACAAAAGTATCTGTCGCAAACGGATCTTTGGTAACTACTATTTTTGATGCTGATGGTAAAACAGTAAGTGTTGATAAAACTACTTTAGAATTTGGGAACGAATTCGATCAAAATATAAAGGTTAAAAATCCATCTTTATGGAGCCCAGAAAATCCTTATTTATACACAGCAGTCACTCAGTTTTTTGTGGGAGAAGATTTAAAAGATGAAGTAACTACTCGTTTTGGAATTAGAGAAATTAAGTACGAAGCTAACAAAGGATTTAGCTTGAACGGAAAAGTAACCAAGTTTAAAGGAGTTTGTTTGCACCACGATTTAGGTCCTTTAGGAACGGCTATTAACAAAGCTGCTTTAAGACGTCAATTGACTATTTTAAAAGAAATGGGATGCAATGCCATTCGTAGTTCTCACAATATGCCTTCTTTTGAGCAATTAGAGTTGTGTGATGAAATGGGATTCATGTTCTTAGCAGAAAGTTTTGATGAATGGGCAAAGGCAAAAGTAAAAAATGGATATCACCGTTTTTTTGATGAATATGCTGAAAAAGATATTGTTAACTTGGTACAGGCTACTAGAAACCATCCATCTATTGTCATGTGGAGCTCAGGAAATGAAGTACCAGATCAACATGGAGAAGCAGGGGTGAAACGTGCTAAATGGTTGCAAGATATTTTTCATAGAGAAGACCCAACTAGACCAGTAACCGTAGGAATGGATCAGGTAAATTCTGTTATGAAATCAGGGTTTGGTGCTTTGTTGGATGTTCCTGGGTTAAATTATAGAGTACATCTATATGAAGAAGCAAATAATAGATTTCCACAAGGATTTATTTTAGGTTCTGAAACAGCATCAACCGTAAGTTCAAGAGGGGTTTATAAGTTTCCTGTTAAACAAGGAAAAAATGTTGAATATGATGATTTTCAATCTTCTTCTTATGATTTAGAAGCTTGTAGTTGGTCTAATGTTCCGGATGAAGATTTTGTATTGCAAGATGATAAAGATTGGGTTATTGGAGAATTTGTTTGGACAGGTTTTGATTATTTAGGAGAACCAACACCGTATGATACAAGTTGGCCGTCACGCAGTTCTTATTTTGGAATTAATGATTTGGCAGGTTTACCAAAAGATAGATATTATTTGTACAGAAGTCGTTGGAATAAAAATGCTGAGACTTTACATATTTTACCTCATTGGAATTGGGAAGGTAGAGAAGGAGAAGTAACGCCTGTTTTTGTATATACCAATTACGATAGTGCTGAACTTTTTATCAATGGAAAAAATATGGGAGTTCAAAAAAAAAATAATAAGACCCCACAAAATAGATATCGTTTGATGTGGATGGATGTTAAATATGAACCAGGAACCGTAAAAGTTGTTGCGTATGATAAAGATGGAAAAGCAGTAGCCGAAAAGGAAATTAAAACAGCAGGCAAGCCCTATCAATTGGTTTTAAATCCGGATAGAAAAACTATCAAAGCGGACGGAAAAGATTTGTCTTATGTTACCGTTTCTGTTGTAGATAAAAACGGAATTCCTTGTCCAACGGCAACCAATCAGCTAAAGTTTAAAGTAAAAGGAAAAGGAACCTACAGAGCAGCTTGTAATGGAGATGCTACTTCTTTAGAACAGTTTCATTTACCAACAATGAAGTTGTTTAGTGGAAAATTAGTAGTCTTGGTACAATCTGAAAAAGAAGCCGGAGAGATAGAATTAACAGTTACTGGAAAAGGACTCAAAAGTGAAAATTTAAAATTAAATTCAATAAATTAAACTTTACACACTCAATGAGATACCACCATTATGTATTTTTTTTCATTTAAAACCATAAAAAACCACTTTGTTTTTTACAAAGTGGTTTTGATTTTTTATAAAATACTGAAGCTGTTTCAGTATAAAATTATATTTGGTTTTTTCTAGACTGTCTATAAATCTAAGCAGTCTAAAAATCTATTTAATCATCTCGTAACTACGTTTAATGAATTTGGTAAGTTCTTCACCTTTTAACAACCCTTGAGATAAACGTGCTAAATCTAAACTTTGGTTGATTAAACGTTCTTGTTTAGGTTTTGTTTTGGTTTCTAAAATCTCGCCAACTAATTTTGAGTTTGTATTTACTACCAAATTGTACATTTCTGGCATACTGCCAAACATACTCATACCGCCACCGCCAGTAGCTTGCATTTCCTTCATACGGCGCATAAATTCTGGTTGTGTAATGATAAATGGCGAAGCATCACTATCCATAGATTCTAATTGTACCATGAATTTTTCAGAAGGAATTACTTCTTTTAAAAGTGTTTCTAATTCTGTTTTTTGTTCTTCGGTCAATTTAGAAATTTTGGTTTCTTCCTTCTTGATTAAATTATCAATATGATCACCATCAACACGAGCAAACGTAATATTTTCTTTAGAAGTTTCTAATTTTTGAATTAAATGTGAAACTATTGGTGAATCTAATAATAATACTTCATACCCTTTTGCCTTGGCTGTTTCTATATAGGCATGTTGCGCATCATTATTTGAGGCATATAAAATAACCAACTTACCATCTTTGTCAGTTTGATTTGCTTTTATTTTGTTGAATAATTCCTCATAGGTATAGTAAGTGCCATCCACAGTTGGGTATAACGCAAAATCATCTGCTTTTTCAAAGAATTTTTCTTCAGAAAGCATACCATATTCAATCACAATTTTAATATCGTTCCATTTTGCTTCAAAATCTTCACGGTTATTGTTAAATAACGATTTTAATTTATCAGCAACTTTACGGGTGATGTAAGATGAAATCTTTTTAACTGCACCATCGGCTTGCAAATAACTACGTGATACGTTTAATGGAATGTCTGGAGAATCGATAACGCCACGAAGCATGGTTAAAAATTCAGGAACAATACCTTCTACATTATCGGTAACATATACTTGGTTTTGGTAAAGTTGAATTTTGTCCTTTTGGATGTTCATATCCTGACCCATTTTAGGGAAATACAAAATACCTGTTAGGTTGAACGGATAATCTACGTTTAAATGGATGTTAAATAAAGGCTCTTCAAATTGCATTGGGTACAACTCGCGGTAAAAGTCTTTATAATCTTTGTCTTCTAAATCTGCAGGTTGTTTTGTCCAAGCAGGAGTCGGGTTGTTGATGATGTTATCAACCGTAATTTTACGTTGTGGTTCTTTTGTTTCCTTGCCATCTTTATCAGTAACAGTTGCAGGTTCGTGCTCTGGGTCGTTAATTTCTTTAGTGCCGAATTTAATAGGAATAGGCATGAATTTGTTATATTTTAATAACAATTCTCTAATTCTACTTTCTTCTAAAAATTCAGTAGAATCATCTGCAATGTGAAGGATGATTTCAGTACCTCTATCTTCTTTTGTACCTTCTTCTAAAGTAAATTCCGGTGAACCATCACAAGACCAATGAGCAGCTGGTGCTCCTGTGTGTGATTTGGTAAGAATCTCTACTTTTTCAGCTACCATGAATGCTGAATAGAAACCAAGACCAAAATGTCCAATAATACCTGAATCTTTAGCAGAATCTTTGTATTTATCTAAAAACTCTTCAGCGCCCGAAAATGCTACTTGGTTGATGTATTTTTCTACTTCTTCAGCAGTCATACCTAAACCTTGGTCAATTACATGAAGTTTTTTGCCTTCTTTATCTATTTTAACTTCAATTTTCGGATTACCATATTCTGATTTAGACTCTCCAATACTTGTAAGATGCTTTAGTTTTAAAGTGGCATCTGTACCGTTACTAATAAGCTCACGTAAAAATATTTCGTGGTCGCTATACAAGAATTTTTTAATGAGTGGAAAAATATTTTCTACCGATACATTAATACTTCCTTTTGTCATAATATAATTGTTTTAATTTTTCATTCCTTCATGTGAAGGGAATCAGATTAATTTATAGTTTTAATTTACTACGAAGTGAATAGTCAAAAAAAGTACCAAGAGTAAAAAGGTGACAAACTGACATTAATTATTTATGAATTACGATATACGATTTACAATTTTGGATTTTTTGAAAAACTATTGATTGATTGATTGATTGATTGATTGATTGATTGGAATTTGGAATTTAAAAATATTGGAATTTTGTTCGAGTTGTTGTACTTTGGAATTTCTTAAACTAAGAGGGATATGTACAATTCAAAAATAATAGGATTAGGTAAATATGTGCCAGATAATGTGGTGACTAATGATGATTTATCTAAGATGATGGATACCAATGACGAATGGATACAGGAGCGAACCGGTATTAAAGAAAGGCGATGGATAAAAGAAGGTTCAAATGATACTTCGGCAATTATGGGAGCAAAAGCGGCAAAAATAGCCATTGAACGCTCTGGATTGATTAAAGATGATATCGATTTTATAGTTTTTGCCACCTTAAGCCCCGATTTTTACTTTCCTGGTTGTGGGGTGCAAATTCAAGATTTGTTAGATATGCGAACCGTTGGCGCTTTAGATGTTAGAAACCAATGTTCGGGGTTTGTGTATGCCATATCGGTGGCAGACCAGTTTATAAAAACCGGCATGTATAAAAATATTTTGGTAATAGGGGCAGAATACCACAGTAACGGATTGGATAAAACAACACGAGGTCGTGGTGTAACTGTTATTTTTGGAGATGGAGCAGGGGCTTGCG
This sequence comes from Mariniflexile sp. HNIBRBA6329, assembly GCF_043558645.1. Classification (NCBI taxonomy): domain Bacteria; kingdom Pseudomonadati; phylum Bacteroidota; class Flavobacteriia; order Flavobacteriales; family Flavobacteriaceae; genus Mariniflexile; species Mariniflexile sp. HNIBRBA6329. The sequence goes on from NZ_JBIFXS010000018.1 coordinate 16,365, forward strand.
TGTTAACCAGAGAAGAAGATAATACTAAAGGGATTTTGTCTACCCATTTACATAGTGAGGGTAAATATGCCGATAAGTTAATTGTAGCCTCACCAAGTATTGCCCATTGGGTTCCCGAAATTGTAGAAGCGGGAGAAGAAGACTTATCATATTTCCCATATATGGATGGTACTTTTGTGTTTAAGCATGCTGTAGTGCGCTTTAGTGAAGTTATTGTTGAAGGTTTACAAAAAAACGGACTTCAAAAAGAAGATATTGATATGTTGATTCCGCATCAAGCTAATTTACGAATAGCTCAATATATTCAAAGTAAATTCAAATTAAGGGACGATCAAGTTTTTAATAATATCATGAAATATGGAAATACCACGGCGGCTTCCGTAATTATTGCGCTTACAGAAGCGTGGGAAGAAGGTAAAATAAAAGCAGGTGATCATGTGGTGTTGGCTGCTTTTGGTAGTGGTTTTACGTGGGGAAGTGCTATTATAAAATGGGCTTAAAATTAGAAATAATTTAAAAATGAAAAGCCCAAAACAGTTAAGTTTTGGGCTTTTCCAGCTATTAATCAACTTCAACTAACACTTACTATTGTGAAGAATCTAGTAATTAGACGAAAAACTTATAAAAATATTGCACCTAATACGCTATTTAACTCATTTTTAACACAATAAAAAAAAACTCGAAAAAAAAGAATTTTCGAGTTTTATATGGTAAATATACAAATCTTTACTACGAAATTTTTTATGCGAAGGTGACTAACTCTTATAATAATTATTCTTTCGTTTGGTTAGATTGTACAGTTCAGTAACGTTTTTATCCTGTATATATTGTGCATTACAGTATTTTTTTATGAAATTTCTATAAAATAGGTATTAGAAAGTAAAAACCCAAAATTTAAAATTTTGGGTTTTCTCATTTAACGGCCTAACATAATACTAACCATCAATTATAATGTAGGATGTTAAAAAAAACTTTAGATGAAACCGCCGCTACCGGATTCAATATTATTATCTCTACTTTTTCTGGATTTTGCACGGAATTTTTCACCGCCAAATCTATAAGACAGTCCAATATTCCAAGTATTGCTTTCCCAATTAAATGCGCCATTTTGAACAAAAGGTTTTGTGCCATTAAAAGCAAATTCCATAGTATCGAAAATGTCGTTATAGTTTAAACTAAAGGTTCCTTTTCCTTGAGCAAAACCAATTCGGGCACCAAGATTTACAAAATACATAGGTTTTCTATCAAATTGTAATGATCTGTTTTTTCCTCTGTAAAAACCAAAGGCTGTAAAGCTTACCGTTTTACTTAGGCTAAAGTTGTTGAACATTCTAAAATTCCATGCAACGTTGTCTATTTCGTCAACATTGGTTTCAATATCATTTATAGTGGCGGTTTCTATGGGTGCCGTTAAATTTTCAGCAATACCTTTTTGTACTTGCGAGTATAAATCGAAACTCGAGTTGATGCTCCACCATTTGGTAGGTTTGTAGTTTGATGACAATTCAAAACCATAAGCAGAGGTATTGTCAAAATTATCATGTGTTAAAATAACACGTCCAGAATTAATATCGGTTCTATCAATAAAAAGAGCTCTATTCATGTCATCATTAATAATGCGGTAGAATATGCCTCCGGTTACAGTTCCTTTTCTATCTTTTAAAGTACGAGTATAATTTGCTTCGATGGAATTTGTAAACTGTGGTTTTAAATTGATGTTTCCGTAAGAAGAAATTAATGGAGAACTCCATTCTTTTATAGGGTTTACTTGACCAATGCCAGGTCTGTCAACACGACGACTATAGCTTAATTGATATGAATTTTTTTCTGACGGAGAAAACGTTAAAAATACCGAAGGGTAAAATTCAAAATAATTATTTTTAAAAGTTTGAGTGCTTTCAGCTTCTGATGATAAAGCTATGGCATCTTCCTGTACACTTTCGGTACGTAAGCCCACTTGGTAGCTCCAATTTTCAAATTGTTTATTATAGTTAGCATACGCTGAATAAATATCTCTTGTATAGTCAAAATCGGTATTTGGTGTAGGTCGTAAAACACCAGAGTTATTGTAGGATTGTCCGGTAGAAGCGTAGGCAATATCAGAATTAAACAAACGGGCTTCTAAACCTAGTTCTAATTTAGATTTTTCTGATAATGGGTTTATATAATCTAAATTGATGGTTGTGCTTTTCCTGCTGGTGTTGTTAAAATCTATATAATCCTCATTTGAGCCTAATAAGAATACAAAATCTACAGGCCTATCATCTTCAAAAATATTATAATCGACCTCTAACTCTATGTTGTGACCTTCTTTTGAAAAGTCATGTTTATAATCAAAATTGTATTGTGATGATAAATTATCACTTATGGAGTTAACCACTTGAAATTGATTGAATGAGGCATCGTTGAAGAAAAAAGCTTGTGTTTCACCATAATCGCTACTTTCAGAAGTATTTTGTGTTGTAAAAACTGATAAGGTGTTTTTTTCGTCTAAATAAAAATCAACACCCACTTTATATAAATGAGATTGTCTGTTATCTAAAAACTTAAATACTTGTTCCGAATTGTTTTCAGGTCTTTTAACCAATCCGTTATTTCGGTTTTTTGAAATATTGTTGCTATAGCTACCATAGAAATTGAATTTACCGTTGCGGTAATTCATGTCTAGCGAACTGTTGAATTTTGCCTCTATTTCGTGTGTCAATCCAAGGCTTATATTACCATTAAAGCCTTGCATGGTATTTTTATGAAGTATAATGTTGATAATACCGCTCATTCCTTCAGGATTGTATTTTGCTGAAGGATTGGTGATTAGTTCTATAGATTTTATAGCTGTTGAAGGAATTTGTTTTAATAATTGTGCGGTTGGAATGTTTGATAATTTGCCATCTACCATCACGCGTACATTTTGGTTTCCGCGTAAGCTAATATCGCCTGTTTGAGCATCTACACCTACCGATGGAATACCAACCATCAATTCGGAAGCGCTTCCTGTGGCGGCTAAATCTTTGCCTATAGTAATTACTTTTCTATCAACTTTTTGCTGAATGGTTGAGGTCTCGGCTATTACGGTAACTTCGTCCAAACCTTCGGCTGCTTCTTCTAAAAAAATACTGCCCAAATTTATGTCTAGGTTATTTTTGCCTATGGTAATTTCTTTTCTAACTGTTTTGTAGCCTATGTATTGAATGCTAACAATAAGTTTGCCTTCCTCAATTTTTTCAATTTTAAAAGAGCCGTCTTCTGAAGTAATTCCACCTGTTAAAACTTCTTCTTTAATATTTTTTATTATGATATTTACGTACGGTAAGGGTTGCTTTAAAGTAGCGTCTAATACTTTTCCGGTAATGGTGCCAGTTTTGTCATCAGGTGATTTTGGATTGGCTGCATGAATATTATTTGTTATAGAAAACAACAAAATATATACAATAAATAGTTTTTTCATTTGATTGGTTATTTTTTTGATTGATTATTATGATAGACGACAAGTTTTGTATTATGTTACCATTTTTTATAAATTATTAACATTTTTTAACATTATGAATAAAAAAACATTGGTAATAGGGGCATCTTTAAACCCGAGTAGATATTCGAATTTTGTAATTCAAAAACTGGTAAGTCAAAATATAGAAACGGTGGCTATCGGTTTAAAAGAAGGTGAAGTTGCTGGAGTACCTATTCATGCAGATATCTATCCTTTTGAAGGTGTACATACGGTAACATTGTATCTTAATGCTAAAAACCAAAAGGAGTATTATGATTATATCGTTTCATTAAAACCGAAGCGTGTTATTTTCAATCCTGGAACCGAAAACCCAGAATTATATAGAATTTTAAAAGAAAATCACATTCCTTTTGAATCAGCCTGTTCTTTGGTGTTACTTTCTACGAACCAGTATTAAGCCTAAAAATGTTAGTAGTCCATTTAAAATTAGAATAAAGAATCCGAATTCAAAACCAAACCATTTCAAACTATTTACGCTAATGATATAAGATAGAATAGGAGATAGAATTGCAACCACAGGCACTAATTTGTCCTTCACCTGCCATTTTGTAAAGAGCCCAAAACTATAAAGACCTAAAAGTGGTCCGTAGGTGTATCCCGCAAAAACAAAGAGTTTCGCAATAACACTTTCGTCTTTAATAATATATTTAAAAGCCACAATAACCAATATCAAAGCAAGTGAAATTAGGATATGAATGCGTTTTCTAATGGCAATTTGTTTTGCTTTATCGTGTTTTTTTTCGATATCTAAAATATCAATACTAAAGGATGTTGTTAAGGCAGTTAAAGCGCTATCGGCACTACTATAAGCCGCTGCAATTAAGCCAATGATAAAGAAAATAAAAACACCAATTCCCAAATGGTTTTTAGCCAGTAACGGGAATAATTCATCTTTGTGGGCATCAATCCCAAGTTTTTGTGCATAAACAGTTAAAAGCAAACCTAAACTTAAAAAGATAAAATTAACAATGGTTAAAACAATAGTAAACCAAAACATGTTTTTTTGTGCGTCTTTAAGCGATTTGCAGGTTAAGTTTTTCTGCATCATATCTTGGTCCAATCCCGTCATAACGATGGCTATAAATGTACCCGAAATAAATTGTTTCCAAAAGTAGTTGCCAGATTTAAAATCATCAAAAAAGAAAGTTTTAGATAAATCGCTGTCTAAAACATAGCCCAAAAGATTACCGCCGCTTATACCCAAATCGGTACTTACATAATAAATGGATACTCCTACGGCAATAAGCATAAATAAAGTTTGTAGGGAATCGGTCCAAATAATGGTTTTTATCCCAGACTTGAAGGTGTACAGCCAAATGAGTGCTACAGTAATAGTTACCGTTTGCCAAAACTCGATGCCTAATTCGTCAAAAAGTATGATTTGCAACACATTGGCAACCAAATACAACCTAAAACTAGCACCAACCACACGGGAAATCAGGAAAAATGACGCTCCAGTTTTATACGAATAGTTTCCAAAACGTTCTTCTAAATAGGTGTAAATAGAAGTTAGATTAAGCTTGTAATATAAAGGAAGTAAAACAGTTCCAATAACAAAATATCCCACAATATAGCCTAAAACCACTTGCATATAGCTAAATTGTGAAGCTTCAATCCAACCTGGAACAGAAATAAAAGTAACTCCCGATAAGGAAGCTCCAATCATTCCAAAAGCTACTAAATACCATGGAGCCGATTTGTTTGCTTTAAAAAAAGCGTCGTTTGAATCTTCTTTTCCAGTGAAATACGATATGATTATCAACATTCCAAAATAAGCAGCAATAAGTAGGATGATTTGTGTAGCAGTCATGTCTTTAGTTTATGTAGCCAAAATACAAAATTAGTTTACAGTCTATAAGTTTAGTAAAGAGATTTTATTCTTTCACTCAGTATTCTTCAAGTTGTAGCAAAAAGTATTAAATTCGCAGCTATGGAATTTTCATCTAAGCTTTTAGAACGTGCTGTTAACGAAATGTCGCAATTACCAGGTATAGGTAAGCGTACCGCGTTGCGTTTGGTTTTGCATATGTTGAAACAGCCCAAGGAGCAAACTACGGCGCTGTCGGAAGCTTTACAAATCATGAGAAACGATGTGAAGTTTTGTAAATCCTGCCATAATATTAGTGATGTAGATTTATGTGAAATTTGCTCTAACCCCAACAGGGATGAAACCCTTGTTTGTGTGGTAGAAGATATTCGCGATGTGATGGCTATTGAAAATACCAGTTCCTTTAAAGGTTTGTACCATGTTTTAGGAGGAAAAATTTCACCAATGGATGGTGTGGGCCCTCATGATTTGAATATTCAATCTTTAGTAGATAAAGTAAAGGAAGGTAAAATAAAAGAGCTCATATTCGCATTAAGTTCTACCATGGAAGGCGATACCACCAATTTTTATATTTTCAAGCAAATTCAAGATTATAAGGTGTTTACATCTACCATTGCCAGAGGTATTTCGGTGGGCGATGAATTGGAATACGCCGATGAAATAACCTTGGGAAGAAGCATTATTAACCGCGTACCGTTTGAATCTTCCTTAAAACTATAATTGCTTTTGAAGTTATCCGTTGTCATACTGAACTATAATGTGCGTTACTTTTTGGAACTCTGTTTAAAAAGTGTGCAAGCGGCTATTTCTAACATTGATGCAGAAATTATTGTGGTTGATAATGATTCTGAAGACGATAGTTGCCAAATGGTGAAAGAATTGTTTCCAGAAGTCATTCTCATAGAAAACAAAGAAAATTTCGGTTTTTCAAAAGGAAATAACATAGGTGTTGCTCAAGCTAAAGGAGAATTTTTGTGCATTTTGAACCCAGATACAGTTGTTGCAGAAGATACGTTTACTACACTTTTGAATTTCGCTTCACATAAAGAAAAACTAGGTATTGTAGGCTGTAAGCTTATTGATGGAGTTGGAGTTTTTCTGCCAGAAAGTAAACGCAATATACCGTATGTAGGTGCTGCTTTTAAAAAAATATATGGAAATTCAGAAGCTTATTATGCCAATCATTTAACTAAAAACCAAACGGGTAAAGTAGATATATTGGTAGGTGCTTTTATGTTGATGAAACGAGAGGTGTATGATAAGGTAAATGGTTTTGACGAGGATTACTTTATGTATGGTGAAGACATCGATTTGTCTTATAAAGTATTAAAATCCGGCTATGACAATTATTACTACAGTGCAATTTCGGTGATTCATTATAAAGGAGAAAGTACATTAAGGGATAAACATTATGCACGCCGTTTTTACGGAGCCATGCAAATATTCTATAAAAAGCATTTCAAGAAAAATGTATTGTTCGATATGTTTGTTTGGGTTGGAATACGGCTTGTTTATTTATTAAGAAAACCTTCTGAAAGCAAAAAAAAGCAAGTAAGCGAATATGTTTTTATTTCAGATAAAATGAATGATGCTTTACAAGCAGTTTTGCAAAAAAGAGTAAGGCTTCAGGTAAATTTGAATAACCTAGAAAACAATACAGAAGTTATTTTTGATGCTAATAAGTTTAGTTACAATAAAATTATAGCAATGATGGAAAATGTTGAAAAAGATAAATCTATTACTTACAAGATATTACCACAAAATGCTAATTTTATACTTGGAAGTGATAATACTATAAGCAGAGGTGAAGTTGTGATTTTAAACTAGTTTATTGTAAAAAATTTAAAGAAATCAATGTTTTTTGAGTAATTTTGCAAGCATAAATTAAAAAAGAAGTATTACGTTATTGATATGGCAAAGTTTGAACTAAAATTACCCAAAATGGGAGAAAGTGTTGCTGAGGCAACCATTACATCTTGGTTAAAAGAGGTTGGTGATACTATAGAATTGGACGAGGCGGTATTGGAAATAGCAACCGATAAGGTTGATAGCGAAGTGCCAAGTGAGGTTGATGGTATTCTAGTCGAAAAATTTTTCAATGTAGATGATATCGTTCAAGTTGGGCAAACCATAGCTATTATTGAGACAGAGGGCGATGACAATGATTCTGAAGACAAAACCAATGACCTTATTTCAAACGATGCATCTGTAGAAGAAGAAAAAGCGGCAGAAATAGTTAGTCAAACCATTGCAATTGCAAAGGAAACCGTTGCATCTGTAACTTCAACCGAAGACCGGTTTTACTCACCTTTAGTTAAAAATATAGCCAAAGAAGAGGGGGTGTCTCAACAGGAATTAGATAGTATTGTTGGAACAGGAATCGATAATCGTGTGACTAAAAATGATATTTTAGATTATATTCAAAATAAAGGAAACAATAACGAAGTTACAGCATCTAAAGTAGAAGTTCCAACCATAAAAGCAACCCAACCGGAAAAACCAAAACAAGCTCCTGCACCCGTTGTGGTTAGTGGTGAAGATGAAATTATTGAAATGACCAGAATGGGCAAGCTTATTGCACATCATATGGTAGAATCGGTGCAAACTTCGGCACATGTACAAAGTTTTATTGAGGCTGATGTAACTAAAATCTGGAATTGGAGAAATAAAGTTAAAGATGCTTTTCAGAAGCGAGAAGGTGAAAATTTAACCTTTACACCCATTTTTATGGAAGCTGTAGCCAAAGCACTTCGTGAATTCCCAATGATGAACATTTCGTTACAAGGCGATACCATTGTTAAAAAGAAAAATATCAATTTAGGAATGGCAGCATCACTGGCCGATGGTAATTTAATTGTGCCTGTTATTAAAAATGCAGATCAACTTAATTTGGTAGGTATGACTAAGCAGGTAAACGATTTGGCAAATCGTGCCAGAGCAAATCAACTAAAACCAGACGATATACAAGGAGGAACCTACACCGTTACCAACGTAGGAACCTTTGGTAGCATCATGGGAACGCCTATTATAAACCAACCGCAAGTTGGTATTTTGGCACTCGGTGCCATACGAAAAGTGCCAGCAGTTATTGAAACCAGTGAAGGCGATTTTATAGGCATTCGTTATCGCATGTTCTTATCGCATTCTTACGACCATCGTGTTGTAAATGGTGCGTTAGGAGGCCAATTTGTAAAAGCAGTAAAAGATTATTTGGAAGCTTGGGATAGTAATAGGGAAATATAATATTTATTCACAAAGTAGATTGTAGTCATCAATTAATTCTATAATATTTTGTTCATAGTACAAATCATTATTTAAGTATTTTATAATATTAGCACAGTCTGAGAAATATTTTTTAGCAGCATAAATAAATGATTTTGACAGTGCGTTACTTTTAATTAAGCCAGTTGCATAGTCTTCATTATCTCTAATTACAAAAAACTCACTTTCTGTATCTGTTGTAACCACGCGATTGGGCATGTTAGGCATGTTTGGATTATTAGAAAAACCATTATATGTACTTGAAAATATTTTTTTCGTTCTGGTATATAATTTTACTTTTCCAACAACAATCAATTTCATGATGGTTTTCTTGTTTTTCTTAATGGGAACATATTCATAATAGCCAGTCTTCTCATCTGATAAACCATCAAAGTAGATTTTTTGTATTAAATCTTCGTTAAATTTTTCTGTTTTTGAATTGTAATTTTTTTTATAAAACACCTTTTGTTTTCCTAAATCAAGAGGATGATTAGATTCCATTTGTATTTCGATTAATCCTTTTAATCGAATATTATTGTTTAAGAGAATTTCACCATAACTCCAATCATATTGTCCATAGCAAAATGAAAAGGAAAGAAATATGAAGAAGAAAATAAATTTGTTGAGCATTATAAATCTTTGAAGTCAGTCATTTTAATTCTTATTCTAAAATCATCATAAGAAGCAAATTTAAATAAATATATAAAAGTATATTTGCAAAAATCACTTTTATGAATTTAAATCTCACAAAACCCATTTGTTTTTTCGACCTAGAAACAACAGGTGTCAATATAACAACCGATAGAATAGTTGAAATAGCTATTTTAAAAGTACATCCTAACGGAAAGGAAGAAAGTAAAACATGGTTGGTTAACCCAGAAATGACTATTCCAAAGGAAGTTATTGCCATTCATGGTATAAGCAATGAAGATGTAGCCGATAAGCCAACTTTTAAGGAAGTTGCCAAAGATGTTTATAACATGATTAAGGATTCCGATTTAGGAGGTTTTAACTCTAACAGGTTTGATATTCCTTTATTGGCAGAAGAACTGTTGCGTGCAGAGGTGGATTTCGATATGAAAAACCGCGTTGCGGTTGATGTACAGACTATTTTCCATAAAATGGAACAACGTACTTTAAGCGCCGCTTATAAGTTTTATTGCAATACAGAATTGGAAGGCGCGCATGGAGCAGAAGCAGATACCAGAGCAACTTATGAAGTATTAAAAGCACAAATAGCTAAGTACGACGAAATAGAAAACAACACGAAGTTTTTAGCTGAATTTAGCTCTAGAAAACAATTTGCAGATTTTGCTGGCTTTATTGTTTACAATAAAAAAGGGGAAGAATGTTTTTCTTTCGGAAAGCATAAAGGCAAATTAGTAACCGAAGTTATAGAAAGCGAACCCGGTTATTTTGGATGGTTGCTAAATGCCGATTTTCCATTATACACTAAAAAAGTATTAACGGCCATTAAGCTAAGAAGTTTTAATAATAAATTAGGGTAGTTTGTCATTCCTGCGAAGGCAGGAATCCATAAATAAAAGTAATAATTAAATAGATTCCTGCTTTCGCAGGAATGACAAAAAGAATGAAAATCATCTGCATCGGTAGAAATTACACCGAACACATCAAAGAATTAGAAAACGAAAAACCAACGGATCCGGTCGTGTTTTTAAAACCAGATACGTCTATTCTGCTTAAAAAACAACCGTTTTTCATTCCCGATTTTTCAAACGATGTGCATTATGAAGTTGAGATTTTGGTTAAAATAAATAGGATAGGGAAGCATATCGATAAAAAATTTGCCCATAAATATTATGATGAAATTGGTTTGGGAATCGATTTTACTGCCCGCGATTTGCAAAGCGAATTAAAAGCAAAAGGATTGCCTTGGGAGAAAGCAAAATCGTTTGATGGTGCAGCTGTAGTAGGTAAATGGTTGCCGGTTTCAGACTTTAAAAATGTAAATGCGATTGAATTTTCCTTAAAAAAAAATGATAATATTGTACAATTAGGAAATACAAGCCACATGCTTTGGAAAATTGATGAATTAATAGAATATGTGTCAAAATATTTCACATTAAAGATAGGAGATATTATATTTACGGGAACTCCAGCAGGTGTAGGCAAAGTAAATGTAAATGATAAACTTAAAGGATTTATAGAAGACAGAGAGATGTTTTCAATAACAGTTAAATAAGATGGAACAACATTACAAACTATTTAGAGTACGTGAGTTAGCCGATAATGACGAAGACTTTATCGCAACTTTGGCCGAAGCCTTTTTGGAAGAAGTACCAGAAGATGCTGAACGTCTAAAAAAGGCGGTTGCCGAAAAAGATTATTATAATGCCTACCAAGCGGCTCATAAAATGAAACCAACCATCGATTTATTCGAATTGGGTGTGCTTGATGTTTTAATTGAAGTACAAGATTGGGGTAAATTTGAAAAAAGAGATTTAGATATTTCTTCTCAATTGGAAATTGTGCTTTTAGCGGTTGAAAACACGGTTGCAGAGTTAAAGTCAGATTTTAATTTATAAATGTTAGCAGAAATAATCACTATTGGAGATGAACTTCTTATTGGTCAAGTTATTGATACCAATTCTGCGTTTATAGCAAAGCATCTCAATAAAATTGGGGTATCGGTATATCAAATAACGTCCGTTCAAGACGATAAAGCGCATATACTTAAAGCCTTAAAAGATGCCGAGAGTCATGTAGATATCATCATTCTTACAGGTGGTTTAGGGCCAACAAAAGACGATATTACCAAAAAAACCATTGCCGAATATTTTAATGATGCGCTAGTTCGTGACGATTCTGTATTAAAGAATATCGAAGAACTCTGGAAACATTACACAGGTGGTTTACTCCTTCAGGTGAATAGAGACCAAGCACTTGTGCCTTCAAAGGCAAAAGTACTCATGAACAAATTGGGTACAGCGCCCGGGATGTGGATGGAAAAAGAAAATAAAGTATTTATCTCCCTTCCAGGTGTGCCTTATGAAATGAATGCTTTAATTGAAGAATTGGTTATTCCAAAATTAAAAGAAAAATACAATTGCCCTTATATTTTACATAAAACCTTATTGGTATATGGTATTGGTGAAAGTGCGTTGGCTGAACGTATTGAAGCTTGGGAAGATGCTTTACCAACACACATTAAATTAGCTTATTTACCAAGTTTGGGTATGATGAGGTTGCGTTTGTCGTCAAAAGGACTTAATGTTAAAGAGGTTCAAGATGGCGTTCAAAAAGAAATTAATAAAGTGCTTCCATTAATAAAAGAAGAGTTTGCTGGTTTTGAAGATGAAGAAGGCTCGGTAGAAATTGTTATAGCCAAACAATTAAGTAAACTGGGAAAAACATTAGCAATTGCAGAAAGTTGCACGGGCGGTATGATTGCAGAACAATTTACAACCCATCCAGGCGCTTCAGCTTATTTTAAAGGCGGTGTTGTAACCTATTCAACCGAATCGAAAATAAACGTTTTAGGAGTTTCTAAAACAGATATTGAAGCGTTTTCGGTGGTAAGTTCACAGGTTGTAGAGTCAATGGCTAGTAATGCGATGCGGCTATTTCAATCAGATTACGCTGTTGCAACCACAGGAAATGCAGGTCCAACTAAAGGCGATTCAGAAGCTGAGGTGGGTACCGTTTATATTGCAATTGCTACAAAAAACAGTGTGTATTCCCAAAAATTCATGTTAGGAAATCATCGTATAAAAGTGATAAATAAGGCGGTAAATAAGGCCTTGGAAATGCTTCTGAAAGAAATTTTTAAAAATTGATAAAAAATAGGTTGTTGTAATGCAAAGAATTTGTATATTTGCACCTCGATTTTAAGCAACAAAGAATTTTAAAGTTATAAATAATGTCAAGAGTTTGTGAACTTACAGGTAAGAAGGCAATGGTTGGAAACAACGTGTCTCATGCAATGAATAAAACTAAACGCAAATTTAATGCGAATTTAGTAAAGAAACGTTTTTACATTCCAGAAGAAGACAGCTGGATAACTTTAAAAGTTTCTACATCTGCTTTAAAAACTATCAACAAAATAGGTATTACTGCAGCAATTAAGGATGCAAAATCTAAAGGATTTTTAAAATAATAGCTGTATTTAATAAGTAAAAGAAATGGCAAAGAAAGGTAATAGAATACAAGTAATTTTAGAGTGTACTGAGCACAAAGAGTCTGGACAACCAGGAACTTCACGTTACGTTACTAAAAAAAATAAAAAGAATACGCCAGATAGAATGGAAATTAAAAAATTCAACCCTATCCTTAAGCGTATGACAGTTCATAAAGAGATAAAATAATAAGTCATGGCAAAGAAAACAGTAGCATCGTTACAAACATCTTCTAAAAGATTAACTAAAGCGATTAAAATGGTAAAGTCACCTAAAACAGGTGCTTACATGTTTGTTGAATCAATCATGTCTCCAGAATTTGCAGACGACTTTTTCAACAAAAAGTAAAAAATAGCTTTTTAAAATATACAAAGCTGCTTTCTTTATGGGAAGCAGCTTTTTTATGTTTATATTTGTTTTTAATTAGTTTAGGCGTTTGTTGTACAGTCGTTTAGTTGGTGTACAACTTAACAACATACAACTCAACAACAACCAACATACAACCAAACAATGAGTTTTTTTAAAAAAATATTTTCCTCAGAAAAAAAGGAAACCCTAGATAAAGGTTTAGAAAAAACCAAAACCACTTTTTTTGGTAAATTAAGTAAAGCCGTAGCAGGAAAATCTAAAGTAGATGATGAGGTTTTAGATAATCTTGAAGAAGTTCTAGTGTCTAGTGACGTAGGAGTAAATACTACCCTTAAAATTATCGAGCGCATTGAAGCACGTGTTTCAAAAGATAAATATTTAGGAACCGATGAACTTAATGCCATTTTACGTGAGGAAATTGCAGGTTTATTAAGTGAAACTAATACTGGCAACGATTCTGAATTTACAGTTCCACAAGATAAAAAACCGTATGTAATAATGGTTGTTGGTGTAAATGGCGTTGGTAAAACAACTACCATTGGCAAGTTGGCATATCAATTTAAAAAACAAGGATTGAATGTGGTTTTAGGAGCCGCCGATACCTTTAGAGCCGCAGCCATAGACCAACTACAAGTTTGGGCAGACCGTGTAGGAGTGCCGTTGGTAAAACAATCTATGGGAAGTGATTCAGCATCGGTAGCATTTGATACCTTAAAAAGTGCAGTAACTCAAAATGCCGATGTAGTTATAATCGATACTGCAGGCCGTTTGCACAACAAAGTAAACTTAATGAATGAGCTTACTAAAGTAAAACGCGTGATGCAAAAAGTGGTAGACAATACCCCTAACGATGTATTATTGGTTTTAGATGGCTCAACAGGTCAAAACGCATTTGAGCAAGCCAAACAGTTTACAGCTGCAACCGAGGTTACTTCGTTAGCCGTTACAAAGCTTGATGGAACAGCCAAAGGTGGTGTGGTTATTGGTATTTCAGACCAGTTTAAAATTCCGGTAAAATATATAGGTGTAGGCGAAGGTATCGAAGATTTACAGGTATTTAATAAATTCGAGTTTGTTGATTCGTTTTTTAAGTAAAATTACTGACTTTCAACTTTCGCTCAAGATAAGCTTCGTTAGGAATCTCATTTAAACTTATGTGCTAGAAGAAGAATGGTGTGTTGATTATTGATCAATATATTAATTTACTTCTGGAAGAAATCCAAATAATTGGAGACATTAAATTTTATGGACAATAATTTGGCGGGGATTTTCTTCCATAGAACTCGCAATTCTAAAATCCTAATTCAAAAACCGTAAATCCACAATCATTCCGTATCTTTGCACACTTAAATTTTGGTATGAGAACGAAATCGCTTAAAAAGAATAAAATCAATGTAGTAACCCTTGGTTGCAGTAAAAATGTTTACGACAGTGAGGTGTTAATGGGGCAGCTAAAAGCCAGTGGAAAAGATGTAGTTCATGAAGAAGAAGGCAACATTGTTGTAATTAATACCTGCGGATTTATTAATAACGCCAAAGAAGAAAGCATCAATACCATTTTGGAATTTATGCAGAAAAAGGAAGATGGCGAAGTGGATAAAGTATTTGTTACAGGCTGTTTAAGTGAACGTTACAAGCCAGATTTACAAAAGGAAATTCCGAATGTTGATGAATATTTTGGAACTACGGAATTGCCAGGATTATTAAAAGCTTTAGGAGCCGATTACAAGCACGAGCTAATAGGTGAACGTTTAACCACCACACCAAAAAATTACGCCTATTTAAAAATAGCAGAAGGTTGCGATAGACCTTGTAGTTTTTGTGCCATCCCATTAATGCGTGGAAAACACAAGAGTACACCTATTGAAGATATTATTATTGAAGCGGAAAAATTAGCAGCCAAAGGTGTTAAAGAACTCATTTTAATAGCACAAGATTTAACTTATTACGGACTCGACTTGTACAAAAAACGAAACCTTGCCGAATTATTGGAAGCTTTAGTAAAAGTGGAAGGCATTGAGTGGATTCGTTTGCATTATGCATTCCCAACAGGATTCCCGATGGATGTGTTGGAAGTGATGAACCGCGAACCTAAAATTTGTAATTATTTAGATATTCCATTACAGCATATTTCAGATTCTATTTTGAAAAGTATGCGTCGTGGTACTACCAAAGAAAAAACCACGCAGTTGCTTAAAGATTTTAGAGCTGCTGTACCAAATATGACCATTAGGACCACGTTGATTGTTGGTTATCCTGGAGAGACAGAAGAAGATTACCAAATATTGAAACAGTGGGTTAAAGAGATGCGTTTTGAGCGTTTGGGTTGCTTCACGTATTCGCATGAAGAAAACACGCATGCTTATAATTTAGAGGATGATGTGCCGGAAGAAGTGAAACAAGCACGTGCAAATGAGATTATGGAGATTCAATCGCAGATTTCTTGGGAATTGAACCAGGCAAAAATAGGGGAGACCTTTAAAGTGGTTATCGATAGAAAGGAGGGTAACTATTTTGTGGGACGTACCGAATTTGATTCACCCGATGTTGATAACGAAGTGTTGATTGATGCCAGCAAAACTTATTTAAAAACAGGGGAGTTTGCAACCGTTAAAATTACCGAAGCCGCTGATTTTGATTTATTTGCCGAGGTTGTTGCGTAATTAAATCAGAGTATCATTAGATACCATATCTTGTAACAACGAAAAGTCGTAAATTTTACGGTCCAATAAGTGGGAAGGCGATACATTTTGTAGTGCATTCATCATAACAGAGGTTCTATCTGGGAAATCGGTTTCCCAATGGGCTATCATTTCCTTAACCTTTTTACGTTGTAAATTCTCTTGAGAACCACATAAATTACAAGGTATGATGGGGAAATTCATGTGTTGGGAATATACTTCAATATCTTCTTCTTTGCATAAAGCCAAAGGTCTTAGTATCACTAAATCGCCCGCATCGTTTTTGAACTTAGGAGGCATGGTTTCCAGTTTTCCAGCAAAAAAGAAGTTCAACAAAAACGTTTCTACAATATCGTTTCTATGATGACCCAAAGCGAGCTTGTTGCAATTTAGATTTTTGGCAGCTTCATAAAGAGTGCCACGACGTAACCTAGAGCAAAGGCTACACGTTGTTTTGCCTTCGGGTGTTTTTTCCATCACCACTTTATAGGTGTTCTTTTCTATAATTTTATAGTCAACACCTAATTTACTTAAATAATTTGGCAGAACCTCCACAGGAAAACCGGGTTGTTTTTGATCAAGATTTACAGCAATAATTTCAAATGAAATAGGCGCTACTTTTTGGAAATGTAATAGCATATGAAGCATGGTATAGCTGTCTTTTCCACCAGATAGGCAAACCATAATGCGGTCGCCTGTATCTATCATCGAAAATTGTTCCAACGCTTCTCCTGTAGCCCGATGTAATTTTTTTGTAATCTGTTCTAAACTCTCCATTGGTGCAAAAGTAATATTTTAATGCTTTTCAATGCACACTTTTATAGTGAGTCCGCCAAATTTTTAAGATTTCTTAGACGTAGAAAAGGGTTTTGCGGTTTAGAAGCTGAAAAAAAATGTTGTTTGAACTTATTTTTAATTCATCCACTTCATTAAAAATTGTTGCAAGTTATTAAATTTTGAGTGGTAGAAAGTAAACCAAACTAATATCCAAAACATCAATCCTAAAAAGAAAAACACACCTGCTTGTGTGTCATAAAGAGAGATTAAGAGACTCAAAATAATTCCCAAAGCCAAGTTAAGAAATACGGCATTTTTAATGCTTGAAGGAATGATGCCCGTTAAAAAATTCCAACCTTTTAATTTATTGGTCATTACAACGCTTTCAGGATTGGAAAAATCGACCAAAACCTTCTGGGAAAATTCCATGTCGATAATCAGCGCCTTGTCACGCTTTTCATAATTATAATCAAACTTTTTCAAAAAATCTTCTGCAGTTTCAAGTTTCATAATTTCAAAGTTTTGGTTGTTCAATAAATTTAAAGTTTATTTCAGCCTTAATAATTATTTGAATGTTAACATATTGTAATGATTTTCTAAGGTTTCAATTCATATTTAATAATTTCTTTTAGTGCTTTTTTATATGACGAAATATTAAATCAACTTGCTTATTTTTGATGAAACCCTTTTTACGTGCAGCCAACAAATTTCCCCAATTTTCTCTTAAAGATTAGTAAAACGCCTCTTCGTGTGTTGGATGCTTGTATTCCAAATTCAAGTTATATTGCTTTAGATCTATCGGAAAACAATAAAGAATTGCAAGCTATAGATGTATCTTCATCATCCAAATTAGAAACTTATATTACCAATTACATAAGTAAGCACGATGGTAAAATTGCTTTTGGTGGTTATAATGAAGTACGAACTATTTATAAACGCAGCCATTATTTTAACGAAGAAACGGCTAAAGAACGCAATATTCATATTGGAATGGATTTATGGTGCGATGCAAACACACCAATATTTGCACCATTAGATGCTACGGTGCATAGTTTTAAAAATAACACCAATTTTGGCGATTACGGACCTACCATTATTTTAAAACATCATGTTAAAGATGTTGAATTTTATACACTTTATGGTCATTTAAGTTTGGCCTCAATTGAAAATTTGAAAGTCAATCAGGTTTTTAAACAAGGTGAACCGTTGGGTTTTTTAGGTGATGCTACCGTAAATGGCGATTATCCACCGCATTTGCATTTTCAAATTATAAAAGATTTAGAGGGTTTTAGTGGCGACTATCCCGGAGTTTGTAATAAAGCTGATCTGTATTTTTATTTGAACAATTGCCCTGACCCCAACCTGTTATTAAAGTTGGATTTTTAACGTCTTTTCATTTTTAATTAACCAAGTTAAAACAACTGACTTTTCAAGTAAGTGGTAATTCTATAACACAATTAAAAATTCATGTAATTCCTTTTGTTGTAGTTGGTTGTATCTTGCACCTATATTAATCTTAAATCAAACAAAATGAAAAAAGGAACATTAATACTCGGAAATTTTATAAGTTTTGCCATTTTCGCTACTATAATTTTATTGGCTTTTACAAGCTGTAGAGAAGAGAAATCAAAAACGGAAACTGTTATTATAGAAAAGCCAGTTGAAGCTCCTAAAGCGGAGGAAAGCGAAGGTACATCACTTAAAGTAGATAGTGATGGAGTAGAATTTTCAACCAAAGACGGAAAGAAAAAAACTGAAATAACTATTAATGATTAAATAGTATATAAAATTAGAAACAAAAAAACCGACGTGATTGTCGGTTTTTTCGTGTTTGAAAAGGAGATGATTTTTCTTGGTTTCCATTACTAATTATATAAATAGCACAATGTTTTGGAATTTCAATCAGAATCAATTTTAAGAGAAGTCATTGTTAGCGATCCACCAACTGGTTTGTCGTTAAATATAGATACTGTTTCGTTCTTTTCTTTTAATGCCAAGGTGTATATGAGTGGCAAATAATGTTCTGGGGTAGGTATGGCTAAATCAAAAGCTTTTCCCTCATTTCTAAAATGAATTAGATTTTGATGGTTATCATCTAAAATATATTGCTTCATTTTTTCATTAGCTTCGGTTGCCCAGTCGAAGGCAAAAGTATCGTTTAGTTTGTTCCAAGCTACAAGCCTTAAATTATGTACCATGTTGCCACTACCAATAATAAGTACGCCTTTTTGCCTTAAACCGGCTAGTTCTCTAGCTAGTTTATAATGGTATTGTGGTGGCTTTGAATAGTCAATACTCATTTGAATAACAGGAATATCGGCATTTGGGTATAGGTGCTTAATAACACTCCAAGCACCGTGATCCAACCCCCATTTATCATCGAACTCTACTACTGTTTTAGTGATGATACTTTTGGTCTCTTTGGCTAATTCTGGACTTCCAGGAGCTGGATATTGCACATCAAACAAGGCTTGGGGAAACCCTCCAAAATCATGAATGGTTGGTGGGTTTTGCATAGCGGTTACAAAAGTACCTTTAGTTTCCCAATGTGCCGATATGCAAAGTATGGCGTTGGGTTTTACAAGATCTTTGCCCAATTGCCTAAATGATGCCACAAATTCGTTTTCTTCAATAGCATTCATTGGGCTACCATGACCTAAAAACAATACAGGCATTTTCTTAGTATTGCTTAAGGTAGAGGTCATTTTGTTTAAATCTTTTAAAGTCATACTCAAAGGTATTATAGGCAATAATGCTAACGATTTTAGAAAATTTATTTGAAAAACCTAATTATAAAACGTCATGTACAGAGGTTTCCATTGCGGTTGTAGGCCTTCCTATTAAGGTAGATAATTTACGATCATTATCAAATAAATCATTTTTAGAAGCAGACACATCCCAACTTGCTAAACCTTTAGCTAGTATTTCAGGTAGACCAACCTGTAATAAAATGCCAGCATAGGTGTCTTCAGGTAAATTGTTATAAGGAATATCTTTTCCTGTTTGTTTTGATATTTCTTTAGCTAAATCTGTTAAAGTATAACTGTTATCGCCTGCTAGCTCAAATGTTTGCCCTTTATTTTGTTCATTTGTAATTACGACGGCTAGGGCTTCGGCATAATCCAATCGTGCTGCCGAAGAAATTTTACCGTTTCCCGCACTACCTATAAAAGCACCGTTTTTAATGGCACTAGGTATGGATGCGGTATAGTTTTCTGTATACCATCCATTGCGTAAAATGGTATAATCAATATTCGAAGCTTTTAATTCTTGTTCTGT
Organism: Mariniflexile sp. HNIBRBA6329; assembly: GCF_043558645.1. NCBI lineage: Bacteria > Pseudomonadati > Bacteroidota > Flavobacteriia > Flavobacteriales > Flavobacteriaceae > Mariniflexile > Mariniflexile sp. HNIBRBA6329. Next base: position 36,201 of record NZ_JBIFXS010000018.1, read on the forward strand.
CGCTAAATGTTCTCCAGCTAAATTTACTGAAGACGTGTCTGCTTTAAGAAGACTTGTGTAAACAATCCAGTTAACATTTGATTTTTTGGCAGCCTCTATTACATTTTTATGCTGACGGACTCTTTGGCCTATTTCATTAGCAGAAATAAACACCAAACGATCAATACCTTGTAATCCTTTTTCTAGGCTTTTTTGGTTATCATAATCAAACTCGCGAGTTTCAATTTCTAAATCTTCAGCTTTTTCAGTGGAACGTACCAAAGCCACAAGATGGTTATTATATCCTCTTTTTTTAAGTTCGTTTACTACTAATCTGCCTAATTGGCCAGTAGCGCCTGTTATTCCTATTTTCATAATATTTGTTTGTTAAAGTTTCTATTGTATATTTGATTATTAAAAGTTTTTAACTTACTTTTAGTTAGTCAAAGATAATGATTAAGTATCTTTAAAACAAGAAGTTACAAATATGTGACTAGCTGATGTATAGGTTAGTTTTATTGAAAATCAATGTATTATGAAAAAAGAAATTGAAAATAAATATACAGAACCGGCACATTGTCCGGTTAGAAATGTTTTAGATCGTATAGGTGATAAATGGTCTATGTTGGTATTGTTACTTTTAGAAGAAAAAGGCTTATTGCGTTTTAATGAAATAGATAAGCATATTGAAAGCATTTCTCAAAAAATGCTTTCGGTGACTTTAAAAGGTTTGGAGGCCGATGGTTTGGTGAAACGAACTATTTATCCGCAGGTGCCACCAAAAGTAGAGTATGAGTTAACAGAACTAGGTCAAAGCTTAATACCACATTTAAACACTTTGGTAGACTGGGCTAAAGCTAATATGCAAAAGATAGAAACTTCTAGATTGCAGTATCAAAATTAAAAAATCCCGATAGAAACCTATCGGGATTTTAATATTATTAGATTTCCGCTTTCGCAGAAAGTGGTTTAATGTTCAATGATAACCCAATCGCCTTTAGCCAATAATGGTTCGGCCTGTTTATACTTAAGGGTTTTGCTTTCACCATTAATAACATGTTTAATGGTTACTTGGTCGTTACGCCCAATTTTTGGTCTGTCGCGTACAATGGTTTCTACCACTTGTTGTTGCTGTTGGGTGTTACCCGCAGCTCTACTTTGCGCAGAACGTTCATCTAAATTAGGAATTTCATCTTTTTGCACATTCAGTTTTTCCTGTTTGCGCTCTCTAGCTTCGTGAATGGTGTTTTGTGTTTCTTGAGGCAATTCTCCTTTAAATAAGAACGAAATTACATCTTTATTCACTTCATCAATCATGCCTTTAAACAATTCAAACGCTTCAAACTTATAAATAAGTAACGGGTCTTTTTGTTCGTGTACCGCTAATTGTACCGATTGTTTCAACTCATCCATTTTACGTAAATGGGTTTTCCAAGCATCATCAATAATGGCAAGGGTGATGTTCTTTTCAAAATCGGTGATTAATTGTTTACCTCCGGTTTCGTAAGCTTTTTGAAGATCGGTAACCACATTTAGGGTTTTAATACCGTCGGTAAAAGGCACTACAATACGTTTGAATTTATCCCGCTGCGTTTCGTATACATTTTTAATAACTGGGAATGCTATATCGGCATTACGCGTCATTTTTTCTTTATAATGTTCGAAGGCTGCACGGTATATTTTACCTGTAATTTCTTGTGCTGAAAGTTTTCCAAATTCCGCTTCGGTAATAGGCGAACTCATAGAGAAATAGCGAATCAACTCAAATTCGAAATTTTTAAAGTCGTTTGCAGTTTTGTTGGTTTCAACAATACCTTCAGACGTATCATAAATCATATTTGCTAAATCCACACGTAAACGCTCACCAAATAAGGCGTGGTGGCGACGTTTGTAAACCACTTCACGTTGCGCGTTCATAACATCATCATACTCCAATAAACGCTTACGAACACCAAAGTTGTTTTCTTCTACTTTTTTCTGTGCTCTTTCAATAGATTTTGAAATCATGGAATGCTGAATCACTTCACCTTCCTTCAAGCCCATGCGATCCATCATTTTAGCAATACGTTCGCTACCAAACAAACGCATTAAGTTATCTTCTAAAGACACATAGAATTGCGAACTACCAACATCTCCTTGACGACCTGCACGACCACGTAACTGGCGGTCAACACGACGCGAATCATGACGCTCTGTACCTACAATGGCCAAACCACCGGCTTTTTTAACGTCGTCACTCAACTTAATATCGGTACCACGACCTGCCATATTGGTAGCGATGGTTACTTGCCCCGATTTACCCGCTTGGTCTACAATTTCGGCCTCTTTTTTGTGTTGTTTTGCATTTAAAACGTTGTGCGGTATTTTGCGAATGGTAAGCATTTTACCAAGCAACTCACTAATTTCAACCGAGGTTGTACCAATAAGTACGGGTCTACCTGCTTGTGAAAGTGCTGTTACATCATCAATAACCGCATTGTATTTTTCGCGCTTCGTTTTATAAACTAAATCTTCCTTATCATCTCTAGCAATGGGTTTGTTGGTTGGAATTTCAACCACATCCAATTTGTAAATTTCCCAAAACTCGCCAGCTTCTGTTACCGCAGTACCCGTCATACCAGACAGTTTGCGGTACATTCTAAAGTAATTTTGAAGGGTTACGGTAGCAAAAGTTTGTGTAGCATCTTCAATTTTTACATTCTCTTTCGCTTCAATGGCTTGGTGTAATCCGTCTGAATAACGGCGTCCATCCATAATACGCCCCGTTTGCTCATCAACAATCATTACTTTATTGTCCATGACCACATATTGAATGTCTTTTTCAAATAATGCGTAGGCTTTAAGTAATTGGTTAAGCGTATGGATGCGTTCCGATTTCACACCAAAATCTTTATATAACTCTTCTTTTAACTTCGCTTCTTCAGCTAGAGGTAAATTTTGGTTTTCAATTTTGGCAATTTCAATACCTATTTCAGGCATGATGAAAAAGTCTGGGTCGTCTTTTCCAGAAATGTATTCAACCCCTTTATCGGTAAGTTCAATTTGATTGTTTTTTTCTTCAATTACATAGTATAATTCGGCATCAACCTTTGGCATTTCGCGGTTGTTGTCCTGCATGTAGAAATTTTCGGTTTTTTGAAGCAGTTGTTTTACGCCTTCTTCACTTAAAAATTTAATAAGCGCTTTGTTTTTAGGCATCCCACGATATACACGTAGTAATTGAAACCCACCTTCTTTAGTATCACCAGCTGTAATTAATTTTTTAGCTTCCGCCAAAACACCTGTTAAATACTTGCGTTGTACCGCAACAATATCATCTACTTTAGGCTTCAATTCGTTAAACTCGTGGCGTTCACCTTGTGGAATTGGACCTGATATAATTAATGGGGTACGAGCATCATCTACTAATACCGAATCCACCTCATCTACAATGGCGTAGTGGTGCGGACGTTGTACCAAATCATTTGGCGAGTGTGCCATATTATCACGTAGGTAATCGAAACCAAACTCGTTGTTGGTACCATAGGTAATATCGGCATTGTAAGCTTTTTTACGTGCCTCGCTGTTTGGTTGATGGTAATCAATACAATCAATAGTCAACCCGTGGAATTGAAAAATAGGAGCCATCCACGCGCTATCACGTTTTGCCAAATAATCATTTACGGTTACTAAATGCACGCCTTTTCCAGCAAGCGCATTTAAGTATACAGGAAGCGTAGCTACCAAAGTTTTACCTTCACCCGTTTGCATTTCGGCAATTTTACCTTGGTGCATGGCAATACCACCAATAAGCTGTACATCGTAATGCACCATGTCCCAAGTAATAGGTTTACCTGCAGCATCCCATGAGTTAGACCAAATGGCTTTATCATTGTCTAAAGTAACATAATCCTTTTCGCCTGATAATTCCCTATCATAGGCATTTGCTGTAACCGTTATGCTGGTATTATTTTTAAAACGTTTTGCTGTTTCTTTAACCACCGCAAAGGCTTCAGGTAAAATGTTGTTTAAAACATCTTCGGTAGTTTTGTAAGCATCATCTTTTAGTTTGTCAATCTCCAGATAAATGTCTTCACGTTTGTCAATATCTTCGGTGTTTTCAGCTTCTTCAAGAAGTTTTGCTATTTGGTCGTTTATCGGCTGTATGGCTTGTGCAATGGTAGCCTTAAATTGTGCTGTTTTTGCCCTAAGTTCGTCGTTCGATAATCCTTCTAAAGCAGCTTCAAAAGCCTTAATTTTAGTTACAATAGGCATAATGGCCTTTACATCTTGTTTGGATTTGTCGCCAACAAATACTTTAAGTACAGAATTTAAAAAACTCATGTGTATATATGTTATGTGTTAACTAGGAATTTCCTAGTGGTAAATTATTTTGTTTTTGCTGCTTTAAAAGCAATCAAAGATACATTTTGTTATATGTTTTATAAAGATTATGAACAAAAAAAAAGTCTCAAACCGAGACTTTTTAACTTTTCTTTATGCTTTATTAATATTCATCCTCATTCCAAAGGTAATCTTCATCTGTTGGATAATCAGACCATATTTCGTCAATAGAGTCGTAGGCATCGCCTTCGTCTTCAATAGACTGTAAGTTTTCAACAACCTCCAAAGGAGCTCCGGTTCTAATAGCGTAATCTATCAACTCGTCTTTTGTTGCTGGCCAAGGCGCATCACTTAAATAGGATGCTAATTCTAAAGTCCAATACATTTTTTGTGCGTTTTAATTTTGTGCAAAAATAATTTTTTAGTTTAAACACACAAGAAAAAAATGAATTATTTAATTATTATTTTTAAGAACGTATTGTTTTTAGTTGTAAACACCTTTAATAGAGTGTTTTATTTAATCCGTCAGTTCGCTATCGCTTGTGTGGCGTTACCCACCCTTCGTCTCCGCTCAGGGCAAGTGGTCGGGCTTTCCGCGCTACACGGTAGCTAGCTTTAAATGCTCAGCATTCACGATTTCTAATACAACATTAATCGAATGAGTAATCCCTAACGCAAATCACGTTTTCATAAAAAAATCACTGCTTTTCAGGAATCCATTTAATCTCGTTTGCTTGCAAGTCGTAAGTCAACTTTCGTGCCAACACAAAAAGATAGTCAGAAAGGCGGTTTAAGTACATAATAGTATGCACATCAATTGGCTCCATATCATTAAGCGCTGTAGCTAAGCGTTCTGCTCTGCGGCATACACAGCGCGCAATATGACAGAATGACACGGTTTGGTGTCCACCGGGAAGCACAAAATGCGTCATGGGGGGTAAGGCCTCGTTCATAGTATCCATTTCGTGCTCCAGGCGTTCAATATCTCTATTGGAAATTTTAGGAATGTTCAATCGTTCTTTGCCATTTTTTAAAATGGCCTTTTCAGGGTCGGTCGCCAAAATAGCGCCAACCGTAAACAATCTGTCTTGAATATGAATGAGTATGTCCTTATAATGGTTATCAATATCTTGGTCACGAATCAACCCTAAATGTGAGTTTAATTCATCAACCGTTCCGTAGCTTTCAATTCTTATATGGTGTTTTGGCACGCGTGTACCTCCAAATAATGCTGTGGTACCATTGTCGCCTGTTTTTGTGTATATTTTCATGTAACAAAGTTAAAAGTTAAAAGTTAAAAGTTAAAAGTTTTTACTACTAATTCGATGTGACATGTTGTTAAATCAATTATCTAAAAAAAAGTTGGGTATCGAATTGGTAAAAAAGTAATTGTTCAGCATCATAATTGTGTAATTAATAGTTGGGTATTAGTAAAATTGGATATTTAATAAAAGGGAAATGGTTTAGGTGTATTTCGTCTATTTATAATAATTTTCTTTGTTTCTTTTATAAGAAAACATATACATTTGCATCATATAAATTTTTAACTAACCAAGAAATTATGAAAAAAATTACGTTTTTATTTTTATTCGTGATAAGTTCTGTGTGTGTTGAAGCACAATCTTATATCGGATTTCTTACTGATAATTATAGCGGTGTAAACAGTGTTATTTCCAATCCTGCGAACATAACAGATTCTCGTTTTAAAACCGATATAAATCTTGTAGGAGCGAGCATTTTTGCTGGTAATGATTATTATGGCGTTAACGTAATGGATGCCCTAAAAGATGATTATGATTTTGATTTAGACGCTAAAAAATCACCATCTAATAACAATAATATGGGTACAAATTTTGATGTTATGGGACCTTCTTTTATGTTCAATTTAAATAAAAATAGCTCTATTGCTGTTTTTACAAGAGCTAGGTCTATTGTTAATATTAATAAAATTAACGGAAACACCGTAGATGCTTTAGATGATGATACTACCGATGACTTTAATGTAAACGAAGGTGATTTTAATATTTTCGGACAAGCTTGGGCCGAGGTTGGTTTAACTTATGCTAGAGTGTTAATGAACAAAGAACAGCACTTTTTAAAAGGAGGGCTTTCTTTAAAATATTTACAAGGAGCAGGTAGTGGTTATATTTATGGTAAAAATGTGACTATAAATTATGATGCAGATGGAACCGATTTAGGAGGTGGAGAAACTACTGGAAGTATAGATTCTACTGGTGAATTAACATATGGTCGTTTTGATAATTTTGATAATGATAATTATGATTACGAACTTCCTGATGCAACTGGTTTTGGAGTAGATTTAGGTTTTGTGTACGAGTGGAGACCTAATCATGCGGACTATACCAAAACAAATGCAAATGGGGATTCCTATACTTTAAAGCATAAAAACAAGTATAAGTTGAAGTTAGGTTTATCCATTACCGATTTAGGTTCTATAAACTATAAAGAGGGTTCACAAGAGGTTTACGACATCAATAATACAAATGTTAGTGAGCAGGATTTTGAAGATGCCGAGGACATTGAAGAAATTTTAAATAGTTTATATACCTTAACCAGTTCAACTACAGGATACAAAACTAAATTGCCAACCGCACTTCATTTAAATGTCGATTGGAATTTTAGCGGTAAGTTTTATTTAAATTTAAATACAGATTATTCGCTTACTAAAAAAGGAAAAGAGCATACAAGTAGTATAACTAACATTGCCTCTTTAACGCCTCGTTTTGAGAGCAGATGGTTTAGTTTTTACGTACCACTTAGTGTGGTGGAGTACAACGGGTTTCAAGCTGGTGCAGGTTTAAGAGCAGGACCCTTATATATTGGCTCAGGTTCTGTACTTACGGCTTTAACTAGCGATAATACTAAAGGCGCTGATGTATATGCCGGTTTAAAAATACCTATCTATCAAAGAAGTCCAAGAGATAGAGACGAAGATGGCGTTATTGATAAATTAGATGCCTGTCCAAAAGTAGCAGGTCCAGTAGAAAATAATGGTTGCCCTTGGGGAGACAAAGATGAAGATGGTATTTTAGACAATGTAGATGCTTGTCCAGAAACAGCAGGCCCTCAAGAAAACAACGGATGCCCATGGGGAGATGCAGATGCAGATACCGTGTTGGATCATGTTGATGCATGCCCAGAAACAGCAGGTCCAGTTGAAAATAATGGTTGTCCTTGGAAAGATTCAGATAACGATGGTGTTTTAGATAAAGACGATAATTGTGTTGATGTACCTGGTACGGTTGCAAACAACGGATGCCCTGAAGTTATAGAGCCAGAAGTAACCCAAGAGGTTCAAAAAACATTGAATGCCTACGCGAAAACTATTTTGTTCGATTCTGGTAAAGCAACTATTAAGTCGGTTTCTAATGGTGTTTTGGATGACATTGTTACTATTTTAGGAAAATATCCAAGTGCTAAGTTCTCTATTGAAGGCCATACTGATAGTGTAGGGAGTGATGCCTTAAACCAAAAACTATCGGAAGAACGTGCAAGTGCTGTAATGACTTATTTAATAGAAAAAGGTGTGGCGTCAAGCAGACTAACAGCAACAGGTTTTGGAGAGAGCAAGCCCATTGCAGATAACGCAACAAAAGCAGGTCAAGCTCAAAACAGACGTGTTGAAATTAATTTAGTGAAATAAGAAGTTTTGGTTTAGGCTAAAAATTAGCTTATCAATTACTATTTATTATAAAGACCTCACAGGTTTTCAAAACCTGTGAGGTCTTGTTTGTTTAGAAGGTTTTCAATTTTATAAAAACAATATGATTTAGAGTAGAAATCTTAGTTTGAAGAAATAGTTGTTTGAATATATGAATGCGTGGAAACTTCAAAAGTGGATTAGCTACGCTGAATCTTCGATTTCCTGCCTTACTTATTGATTCAATTTTTATATACTGTATTCGTGAATCTTTGATTTCGCAGGGATGACAATAGAGAGATTATAGGATAAAGTGGATTAGCTACGCTGAATCTTCGATTTCCTGTCTTACTCATTGATTCAATTTTTAAATGCTGTATTCGTGAATCTTTGATTTCGCAGGAATGATAAGGTGGTGCGTTTAGGATGACACGGTGGTGGGTTGGGTGTGTAGTGCATGGTTAGTGATTACGGGTTAAAGTGGATTAGCTACGCTGAATCTTCGATTTCCTGTCTTGCTTATTGATTCAATTTTTAATGCTGTATTCGTGAATCTTTAGATTTCAAAGTGGATCCCTGCCTACGCAGGGATGACAATAGAGTGATTGTTGGTTAAAGTGGATCCCTGCTTTCGCAGGAATGACAATTAAAGTCTAATTCTATGTTATATGGAACCTTTAGAAATATATTAACTTAGTTGGAACCAATATCGGTTTCGACAGGCTCAACCTGACAAATTGAATTTAAGAATTTCTAATAACATCAAAGAGGATTAGCTACGCTGAATCTTCGATTTCCTGTCTGCTTAGGAATGATAAGGTGGTGCGTTTAGGATGAGATCCTGAAACGAGTTCAGGATGACACGGTGGTGGGTTGGGTGTGTAGTGAATGGTTATTGGTCAAAATGGATTAGCTACGCTGAATCTTTGATTTCCTGCCTTACTCATTGATTCAATTTTTAAATACTGTATTCGTGAATCTTTGATTTCAAAGTGGATTAGCTACGCTGAATCTTCGATTTCCTGTCTTGCTTATTGATTCAATTTTTAAATACTGTATTCGTGAATCTTTAGATTTCAAAGTGGATCCCTGCCTTCGCAGGGATGACAATAGAGAGATTATAGGATAAAGTGGATTAGCTACGCTGAATCTTTGATTTCCTGCTTTACTCATTGATTCAATTTTTAAATGCTGTATTCGTGAATCTTTGATTTCAAAGTGGATCCCTGCCTACGCAGGGATGACAATAGAGTGATTGTTGGTTAAAGTGGATTAGATACGCTGAATCTTCGATTTCCTGCCTTACTTATTGATTCAATTTTTAAATGCTGTATTCGTGAATTTTTGATTTCAA
>NZ_JBIFXS010000019.1:0-39473 GCF_043558645.1 Mariniflexile sp. HNIBRBA6329
TCGGTACCGTTAGTACATACTGCACTAGAATCGGAGTTCAAGTCAATTTGCGCTAAAGAGTTACAATCAAACACAGGCGCTTGGTTATCTGTAACCACAACTAATTGTTGACAAGTTGCACTGTTATTTGAAGCATCCTTTACCGTCCACGTTACAGTTGTCGTTCCCACTGGAAATACTGAAGGCGCATCATTTGTAATTGAGGTAGCGGAGCAATCATCATTAGTTGTTGGCGTACCTAAATTTACATTAGAAGCCGTACATAGACCATTATCAATAAATACATTTACGGTTGGTGGGCATGTAATAGTTGGAGGTGTATCTATAATGTTAACCGTTTGATTTACCACAGCAACATTACAAGAAGCAAGTGCATCAGGATCTGTAATTGTTAAACTTACATTATAATTTCCTGCAGTTGCGTATGTATGAGAAGGGTTTTGAGAAGTCACAACCGGACTTCCATCACCAAAATTCCATTGATAAGTAGTGTTAGGGCCTCCATTAGATGTTCCTGTAAAATCAACAGCTAAATTACATGTTCCTCCGGCTCCAGGGTTTGTGGCCATTAACGCACCGCTTACACCTTCTACAAAAACTATTTCAATATCAGAGTTAACAGTTACAAAGGTTTGTGTACATGAATTACTTAAAGGCACCGTAACCGCAATGTTGAATATATAAGTGCCAGGTTGAGACACCGTAACAGTAGGGTCTTGAACCGTAGCACTTGGAGAAAACGTAACAGTTGATCCAGAAGGTTTGGTTTTTACTGTCCAAAGATACGTAGGTGTACCTTGTACAAAACCATTCAGTTCTAAGTCAATTAAGGTTGGACCATGGCACACTTCATTATCTGTTCCTGTAATAACACCAAAATCAGGGTCTAATTGTATCGTACCTCCTGCAGCAATAACTTCGCTAAAAATTATACAAACATTACCACCTCCTGTACAAGCTGAGTATTCGACTGAACCAATGTTAATTCTTTTATTGTTATTACAAGGTCCATTGGTAGATAATGCACCATTACCATTGCTCGTTCCTAAATTAGTAGTATTCTCAATAACTATAGCTGTATTTGCTGCAAGCGTAAGGGTTGCGTTTGCAGTCCATATAATTTGGCCGCCATCTTCTATTATTAATCTGTTGATACTAGAAGGAATCGTAACATTACTGCTTATGTATATATCTATGCCATTAGGTATAATTACAGTGCCATCACATGTAGCAGCATTCGCCGTAACAAAACTTGCCAATTGTGCACCAGTCATGTTGTTAGGTACAGTACATTGAGCATTAATATCGGTAATACCAAAAAACAGAAAAATAACAAGATACAAACAGTATTTTATTTGTCGTTTTGTTTTTAATAAATAGTTATTAGTAATTGTTTTCATAAGCCAAAAAAATTGGTTAACATAAGTTTTGTATTATTATTGGGCACAGATTTAATAGTATTTATTTACTAAATTCTTATAATCTAATTTTTTATTTAAGTAATGAGGGAGTTATGCTGCTACTAGCACAGAAACTTAAAGTTGAGAAATTAGACTTGGGATCACTTTTTCTTTGTTTATACATACAAAAAAACATACAAAGTGATCTTATTAAAAAAAAAAATGTTAAAACCCACCAAAAAAACGATTAAGCGTAATCCAACAACAGTTAATCGGTTTTATGTGAATTTTCGACGATTCATACTTGTTTTGTTTTTGTTTTAATTTTCATGTAATAAATTAATAAGACCTTTCTTATATTTGATAATTGTTTATTAAAACATAATCACAGCAAATAAAATGAATTATATCGATAAAAACAACATTTTATCGATAATATTTACACTTAATCGAAATATATGAAAAAACTAACTTTAGTGAGACATGCAAAATCTTCGTGGGAACATAATGTTATAGACCATGAAAGACCGTTAAATGAAAGAGGTTTTATAGATGCTCAAAACCTATCGACATATTTAAGAATGAGCGATTTAAAAATAGACGCTGTTATGTCCAGTGATGCCACTAGGGCTAAAACTACGGCTGGTATTTTTTTAGATAACCTTAAAATAGATGCTTCATTAATGCAACTAAACCATGATTTGTATGATTTTTCAGGAAACAATCTTACAAGTGTTATAAAGGCGTGTAGCGATAAAGTAAATAATTTAATGGTTTTTGGACACAATCATGCTATAACTGCTTTTGTGAATACTTTTGGCAGTAAATTTATAGATAATGTACCAACATGTGGCGTTGTAACTATTGAATTTGATATTGATAATTGGAACGATTTAAACAAAGGAAAAACCATAAATACCTTATTTCCAAGAGATTTTAAAAAATAGGGTTTTCTATTTAATAAAAATCTAACCATTATTTGTGTTAACAATATGTAAAGACCTGTTTTAACATTATATTTAAAGCAAATTATTTAGCACGAATAGAATATATTTGTAGAAGCATTCCCATTATTAACATTAAGCATGACAAAACCAGAAATCCATTCAAACAGTTATATAAACAGAGAAATAAGTTGGTTGCAATTCAATGCTAGGGTTTTACAAGAAGCTTCAGATGAAAGAGTTCCGTTAATTGAAAGGTTGCGTTTTTTAGGAATATTCTCAAACAATTTAGATGAGTTTTTTAAAGTTAGATATGCTACCGTAAAAAGAATTGTAGATGCAGGTAAAGGAGGCAAAAGTGAATTGGGAGGTATTAAAGCCGATGAATTACTAGATATTATTACTCAAATAGTAATTAAACAGCAAACAGAAAGCTTAGAGGTTTTAGATTGTATCCACAAAAGACTTGAAGAAGAAAATATTTATGTAATAGATGAAAATCAAATAGATAGTTCTCAACACGATTTTATAAAAAAATATTTCATAAAAAAAGTAAGTCCTGCTTTAGTTACCATTATTTTAAACGATTTGGTGGTATTGCCCAACTTAAAGGACAGTGCTGCTTATTTAGCGGTAAAAATGATAATGTCTGATAACAAAAAGCAATATGCACTTATTGAAATACCTAAATCCATCAACCGTTTTATAGAACTTCCTAAACAAGGAGACAAAAGTTTTATAATTATGATTGACGATTTGTTACGCCATTGTTTAGGATATATCTTCAATATTTTTGATTACAAAACGGTTTCTGCCCATATGATCAAAATAACCCGCGATGGCGAACTGGATTTTGAAAGTGATTTAAGTAAAAGCTTCATTGAAAAAATATCCGATAGTGTAAAACATCGTCAAATAGGAGATCCGGTACGTTTTGTTTTCGATAAAACCATTGATAAGGATACCTTGGAATTTTTAATGTCCAAAATGGGAATTGATGATACCGATAGTATCATACCCGGTGGACGCTATCATAACAGGCGTGATTATATGGGCTTCCCAAGCTTGGGGAGAACAGATTTACTTTACGATAAAATTGAGGTACTGCCCATAAAAGGCCTTAGTTTAGAGTCTAGTATTTTTGATGCTATAAAGAAGAAAGATTATCTGCTTCATGCACCTTATCAAACCTTCTCTTATATCGTTAAGTTTTTAAGAGAAGCAGCTTTAGATCCAAGTGTAAAAAACATAAGAATTACAATTTACCGTCTAGCTGAAATTTCGCATATTGCCAGTTCACTTATAAATGCCGCCATTAATGGAAAATCGGTAACAGTATCTATAGAACTTCAGGCCCGATTTGATGAGCAAGCAAATATTGATTATGCACAACAAATGGAAGAAGAAGGCATTAATTTGGTTTTTGGTGTTAAAGGGTTGAAAGTACATAGTAAAATGTGTGTTATTGAGCGTGAAGAAGGCAAAAAACTAAAACGATATGGCTTTATAAGTACGGGGAATTTTAACGAATCTACAGCTAAAATCTATACCGATTACACCCTTTTTACTTCAGATCAGCGCATTTTAAAAGATGTTATCAAAATTTTTAATTTCTTTGAAACCAACTATAAAATATTCAGATATAAACATTTAATAACATCTCCTCATTATACCAAAAAGGCAATTTTTAAATTAATCGATGCCGAAATTCAGAATGTAAAAGATGGAAAAGAAGGGCTTATTCGATTAAAAATGAACAGTATTTCAAGCTACAATATGGTTGATAAACTTTATGAAGCGAGTAATGCTGGGGTTAAAATCCAAATGATTGTAAGAGGTATTTGTTGTTTAATTCCAGGTGTTCCTGGAATGAGTGAAAACATTGAAGTTATTAGCGTTATTGATAAGTTTTTAGAACATTCCAGAGTTTATATTTTTGGCAATAATGGAAACCATAAAGTATATATTTCATCAGCAGATTGGATGACCCGAAATATTGAGAATAGAGTAGAAGTAAGTTGCCCAATTTATGATGAAGGTGTAAAACATGAAATTATGGAAACCTTCGATATTTGTTGGAGCGATAATGTAAAAGCCCGTATATTAAGTGCTTCACAAGAAAATGAATATAAAATAGATGATAATGAAAAAGTAAGATCTCAATTTGCTACTTATAGTTATTATTTAAAAAAATTAGAAAATTAGTATGCTTTCAATTAAAAAATATGCAGCTATCGATATAGGTTCCAATGCCGTTAGGTTGCTCATTTCAAATATTATAGAACAAAAAGGGAAACCGGTTCAATTTAAAAAGAACTCGTTGGTGCGCGTACCTATTCGTTTGGGTGCCGATGTGTTTGTTAATAATAGAATTTCCAAGGATAATACACAGCGTCTGGTTGATACCATGTTGGCGTTTAAACTTTTAATGAAATCGCATAAAGTAGTTAAGTATAAAGCCTGTGCCACTTCGGCTATGCGGGAATCGGCAAATGGAAAACAAGTTGTGGACTTAATTTTGAAAAATTCTGAAATTAGTATTGATGTTATTGGAGGAGAAGAAGAAGCTGCCATTATTGCTGCAACAGATTTAAACTCATATATAGACCCGAGTAAAACCTATTTATATGTAGATGTAGGAGGTGGAAGTACCGAATTTACTGTTATACATGAAGGGCAGCAAATGGCTTCAAAATCGTTTAAAATAGGTACGGTTCGCTTGTTAAATGATATGGTTTCTAAAGAAGCGTGGCAAGAATTGGAACAATGGATAAAATTGCACACTGCAGAGTTTGACAAAATATCTGTTTTAGGTTCTGGTGGAAACATCAATAAAATATTTAAAATATCGGGAAAAGCAATGGGTAAACCTTTAACGTACTTCTATTTAACATCGTATTATCAAATGCTTCAAAGTTATTCGTACGAAGAACGTATTACCGAATTGGACTTAAATCAAGATAGGGCAGACGTTATCATTCCTGCTATGCGCATTTACCTATCTTCCATGAAGTGGAGTGGTGCTAAAAACATATATGTACCAAAAATTGGTTTAGCAGATGGTATCATAAAAAGTATTTACTATCAAACGGTTTCGAGCAATACACAGTAAAATTTTGCACTTCACCTTTTAAAATTGTTCCATTGCAGTTTTATAGTATATATTCGTACACGATAAGTTATTAGAATTTATATAACCCAAACCTATTTTAATTATGAAAAAAATATTACTATTATTACTACTTGGTGTTTCATTTTGTGGATTCTCTCAAGATGTAAAGTATGGTGTAAGAGGTGGTTACAATATTTCAAATTTAGATTTTGAAGATACGCCTATAATGGAAAACAAGCACAGAAACAGTTTTTATATTGGTTTTTTTGCTGACATTGGGTTGTCTAAAGCAGTTTCTTTAGCACCCGAATTACAATTTTCTGCCGAAGGGGCAAAAGTAGAAGTATGGCATTTAGATTATATTCAAGCGCCTATATTTTTTAAATTCAGATTGAGCGAAAAATTTCGTTTTGGCCTTGGTCCGCAGGTAGGATTGAAAGTGCATAAAGTAGATGATGGTGCTAGAAATATGGCATACTCTGGAGTTGCCGGATTAGAATACAAATTATCATACGCGCTATTTGCCGACGTTAGATATACTTATGGATTGGTTGATGTTTTTGATGAAGATTTAGCTATTTCCGCTAAAAATACAAACATTCAATTAGGTATAGGTTATAAATTTTAACCGTGTATAGTCTCAGATTTTCCTAGATTAGACATGATTTTAGCTTCATATTCAAGAAGTTGTTGCCATTTGGTTTCAACTTCTTTTTTTTCGCCATACTTACGTGCAAACCCTAAAAACATGGTGTAATGGTTGGCTTCACTTACCATAAGGTTTCTATAAAAGGTAGCCAATTCTTTGTCTTTTAATTCTTCTGAAAGTAATCTAAAACGTTCGCAACTTCTAGCTTCAATTAATGCCGCATAAAGTAATCTGTGTACCAACTGAGTGGTTCTGCTTCCGCCTTTAGGGAAAAACTTAAGGAGTTCAATAACATAATCGTCGCGTCTGTCCCTACCTAAAACCCAACCGCGTTCTAAAATTTTGTCGTGCACCATTTTAAAATGGCTAATTTCCTCTTTTACCAAAGCAGTCATTTCTTGTACTAATTCGGTATACTCTGGAAAGCTTACAATTAACGAAATGGCAGTACTGGTTGCTTTTTGCTCGCAAAAGGCATGGTCTGTTAATATTTCCTCTATATTTTTTTCAACAATATTAACCCATCGTGGGTCTGTTGGTAATTTAAGTCCTAGCATAATTAATATTTTTCATTTTTTTTATACTATAATTTCCTTTATCATCAATTTTGATATCATAATATAAAACGTTTTCCGATTTTGGAAAAATAAAACCTCCCACTAAATACACGTAATTTTTTTCTAATAAATCTTCGTTAACCCAAACCTTATTATTTATAGCTTTATGTAAACTATCTTTAATGGTTTTATCTTGTTCCAAGAAGAAATTGGCATCTAACTTTTTGTTAAAAATCAATACATCATCCTTTTTAATTTTTACTTCAGAAATCCAATCTCTAAAATTATCTATCTGCGTAAGTGTTGCATCCACTTTATATTGAAACTTAACCGACCTATTCATGTCTGTATATGTTTTAATACTAATTGAAAAACCATTACTTAAAAGCGTATCTGTTGTTACTTCAGCATATTCTTTTGGAATGTATTCTTCAATTTCAAGCGTGCCCAAAGTGTCTTTGAATTTTTCAACCGATTCTTTTAAGCTATCACTCTTTGTTTTTCCACCATTACAACTTATAAAAGCTGAAACAATTAACAAAATACAAATTAACTTATTCATATATAATAGTTTATATGTCTAAATCAAAAGTTTTTCTTAAAGTGTCAATATTGGGATTTTTCTCTTTAAGTTTTTCGAATTTCTCAAGTGTGGTGTAAGCGTATTGCTTTTCCAATTCTTCATTTACGGTAATGGACAAGCTAATATCAAAGTTGTTTAAAGTTTTGCGTATGTAAAGCATAAGGTCGTACTGGTTACGCTCTAATTCTACTTTATTGGTGGCATTGGGGTATTCTAAATGAATTTCTGTGCCTTTAACTTTGGGCGTGTCTATTGATAAGATAGACGCCAAATTATGTTTCCCTTCATTTTGAAGTATCTCAATAAATTCGTTCCAAGCTTTAATCAATTCTGCTTCGGTAAAAGGTTCTTTAGGTAAGTTTTCTTCATCCACAACCACATCCATCTGTTTGATAAGATGTTCTTTTTTAACCTTTAAACTTTTTAATGAAAGGCCGGAAGCTCGTTTTGTATCAATTTTTAAATCGACCTTAGGAGGTTCGTTAAGTTGAAACTTATTTGCTGTATCGGAAGTAGGTTTTATAGAAACTGTTTTGGTTTCTGAAACGGTTGATTGATTTTCAACTTTATTAGGAACAGAAACAGGCATAGGTGTAATACCTTTCTTTTTAAAGAACGAAGGTGGAATTATGTAATGTCTACTATTTTTTTTTTCTCCATCAAAAGTGATAGAGGCAAGTTGCATAAGGCATAATTCAATGAGCAAGCGTTGGTTTTTGCTGCTTTTGTATTTGAGATCGCAATCGTTGGCCAGATTAATACCTTGAAGTAAAAACTGTTGCGATGCTTTTTGCGATTGTTCTAGGTATTTCTTTTTGGTTTCTTCGCCAACCTCCAATAACTCGATGGTTTCTGGTGTTTTGCTCACCAACAAATCTCTAAAATGAGATGCTAAACCAGCAATGTAATGATGCGCATCAAATCCTTTTGAAAGGGTGTTATTGAATTGAAGTAGTAAGTCTGGTATTTTATTTTCTAAAATAAGGGCGGTACTTTCAAAATAGGTTTCGTAATCTAATACATTCAAATTTTCGGTAACGGCTTGTCTTGTTAAATTTTTACCAGAAAAACTAACCACACGGTCGAAAATAGATAAGGCATCACGCATAGCACCATCTGCTTTTTGTGCTATAATGTGCAAAGCATCGTCTTCCGCTTTAATGCCTTGTTCTTCTGCAATGTATTTTAAATACTCCTTTGCATCGGTAACTGTGATACGTTTAAAGTCAAATATTTGACAACGCGACAGGATGGTTGGAATAATTTTATGTTTTTCAGTGGTTGCAAGAATGAAAATACAGTGCTTTGGTGGTTCTTCCAATGTTTTAAGAAACGCATTAAAAGCCGCTTGCGATAGCATGTGTACTTCATCAATAATATACACTTTATATTTACCAATTTGAGGCGGAATTCGAACTTGGTCCGTTAAACTTCTAATATCATCTACCGAGTTGTTTGAAGCCGCATCGAGCTCAAAAATGTTGAAAGCAAAATCTTCATCGCCCGTTTCATTACCATCACTGTTAATCATTTTAGCCAAAATACGGGCGCAGGTTGTTTTACCAACACCACGAGGTCCTGTAAACAAAAGGGCTTGTGCTAAATGATTGTTTTCAATGGCATTAAGTAGCGTGTTTGTAATAGCCTGCTGACCCACAACGTCTTTAAACGTTTGTGGACGGTATTTTCTAGCAGATACTACAAAGTGTTCCATGGAAATTCTTAAAGTAACAAAGTTAAAAAATGAATTTAGAATTCAGAATTTAGAATTCAGAATTTAATAGGAGTTATTAACAATAAGAACTATGCTTGAGGTGACATCAGATTATGAGTAATTTTAGATAATTGAAATCTTATTAGCGTCGTTTTTTCTTTCCGCTATACTTCACCTTATTTTTTCGTTGATTAAAAGGAATGGCATCATCAAACGTATGTTTTGCATCACCGCTTGGTTTGTTTTTGCGCCATTTGTCGTTTTCTGGTAATAGCACATTCAATAAATCTTGACGACCTAATTTATTTAAGGTTTTACGTATCCAATCTTTATTTTCGTTTTTATACCAAAAGAAAAAACGATGTTGTTCATCTTTTTCTTTTGGTGTTTTGGGCGTATTTACTTTTTTAAGCGTGTAGGGGTGGTAACCACTATAGTAAATAACCGTAGCTACCGTCATAGGTGTTGGTGTAAACCCTTGAACCTGCTCTAACTGAAATCCCATATCTTTGGTTTCAGCGGCAAGATTCGCCATATCTTCCGCTTCACAGGCAGGGTGATTCGATATAAAATAAGGAATCAACTGCAAGTTTAAACCTTTTTTGATATTAATCTTATCAAAACGTTCTTTAAACTTATGGAAATAAGAAAATGAGGGTTTCCGCATCAACTTCAAAACAGGATCACTGGTATGCTCTGGTGCTACTTTTAACCTACCAGAAATATGCTTTGTCATCACCTCTTCGGTATAATCATCCAACTCTCTTGGGTTGGCATTTTTATTGAATTCCGGCACTAACATATCATGACGAATACCACTTCCAATAAACGATTTCTTAATTTTCGGGTGACTATCAACCGCACGATATAATTCGGTTAAAGGTTTGTGCGATGTATCAAGGTTGCTACAAATAACAGGAGAAATACATGAAGGCGCTACACACTTATCGCATATAGACTGTATTTTTCCTTTCATTTTATACATGTTTGCACTTGGTCCACCAATATCGCTTAAATAACCTTTGAAATCGGGCATATTTGCTACGGTGTCCACTTCGCGCAATACAGATTCCTGACTACGAGATGCAATAAATTTACCCTGATGCGCTGAAATTGTGCAAAAACTACAGCCACCAAAACACCCACGATGGATGTTGATGGAAAACTTAATCATTTCATAAGCAGGAATGGGTCCGCGTTTATTATATTTTGGGTGAGGTAATCTCGTGTAAGGTAAATCGAAGGAAGCATCAATTTCATCTTCGGTCATGGTTGGGTATGGAGGATTGATCATCAAAGTCTTAGTTCCAACTTTTTGAAAAATACGTCTTGCAGCCAGTTTGTTGCTCTCTTGCTCTATGGTTTTAAAGTTAGAAGCATATGCTTTTTTGTCTTTCAAACATTTTTCGTGGGAAACAATTTCTACATCCTCCCAATTACTATTTTTTGGTATATCTTCTTCTTTGTCCAACAAAATAGCGGTTTGTAGTACCGTATTTATATTCTTAAAAGGCACACCTTTTTGTAACAATCGCACCACTTCGCGTAAAGGCTGTTCGCCCATGCCATATACCAACATATCTGCCTTCGAACTCTCTAAAATAGTAGGCATCAGCTTATCGCTCCAATAATCATAATGGGTTACACGACGCAGCGATGCTTCAATACCTCCAATTAAAATAGGCACATCGGGCCATTTTTCTTTTAAAATGTTCGAATACACCGTAGTGGCATAATCGGGTCTAAAACCAATATCACCGTTGGGGGTGTAGGCATCTTTATCACGCTTCTTTTTACTTGCTGTATAGTTGCTTATCATAGGGTCCATACAGCCACCGGTAACACCAAAAAACAATTTTGGTGCACCCAACTTTACAAAATCCTGAAGATTATCGTTTACATTGGGTTGTGGCACAATGGCAACACGCAAGCCATAACTTTCTAAAATACGCCCAATAACGGCGGGCCCAAACGATGGGTGGTCTACATAGGCATCGCCACTAAACAATATAACGTCTAGTGCATCCCAACCACGTATTTTAACCTCTTTGTTTGTGGTAGGCAACCAATCTGAAAGTTTTAATTCCTGCATAATAGTGCAAAAATAGACAAAAATAGGTTCTAAAGCATGATATAGTACTCTGAATAATATAACGATATTGAAATATGAAAAGTTCAATAATTATTATAGTTTTATATGCTGTTAATAGTTGAGTAAATTGATAATTATGAAAAAGATATTTTTAGTTTTAATTTTGATTGCATTTAGTAATAACACTTTTGGGCAATCATCTCAACATTCAACTAAAGAATTGGGAAGATTATTTCCAACAAAAAAAGTCGTATCTCGTTATCACAATAACTGGACACAAACATATTACCCAAAACGTATTGCAGAGTTTAAAAAGGAACCTTTGGAGTTTGGAGAAATTGTGTTTATTGGTAATAGTATTACAGAAGGAGGGCTCGATTGGAGTGAAAAATTCAGTGTAGGACATATTCGTAACAGAGGAATTGCCGGAGATGTTACTGACGGTGTATTGAAACGCTTAAATGAAATTACCTATTTTAAACCAAAAGCTGTATTGATTTTAATTGGTATTAATGATCTGTTTAGTCTTAATAACGAAGAAGATAACCCCGCGCTAACTTATGATAAAGTCGTTCCAACACCCGAATATGTTGGGCAAAACATATTGAAAATCGCAAAAATAATTCATCGTAAATCGCCACTCACTAAGATTTATGTGCGTACACTTTTGCCTACTCGAAGAGCGTATATGAAAGAAGATATTCTTATAGTAAATAAAATTATTAAAAAAAATGAGTTTAAAGGCTATTATGAGGTAATTGATCTCTATGCAGAATTTGTTGATTCAAAAGGTGAATTGATAAAGGATTTGACCAAAGATGGTGTTCATTTGAATGATAAAGGATATGAGACATGGGTTAATTTTGAGAAACCAATAATTGAAGGATTGCAAAAAGCCCATAATTAGCTGACAAAAAATAAAATCCTTTATAATATAAAACTTTATTAATTTTTTTATTTGTTGGAAATTGCTTGTTAAGTGTTGTACTTTTGCGGTAAGTAAATCGCCTTATCGCTGTTCCGATTTATTGGGATGGAGGAAAGTCCGAACACCGTAGTGCAACATAGTGGTTAATAGCCACCAGCCGTGAGGTTAGGAATAGTGCAACAGAAAGTATGTACAGGTAATGCTGTAGTGAAACCGTGTAAACTCTATGTGGTGCAATGCCATGTATACCAACGTTTGAGGGCGGCACGCTCGATTGTTGGAGGGTAGGCAGCTAAAGTGTTTTGGTAACAACACACTTAGATAAATGATAAGGGCTTTTTCTTTTTTGGAAGAAGTACAGAATTCGGCTTATAGATTTACTTGAACATAAATAGGCCCTTCTTTTAAATTAAAGAAGGGCTTATTCTTTATATAAAAATAAATTGGTTGGTTATTTAGGTGCGTATGCTAAATCTGGACGCATTTTTCCTGAATATTCTTCAAAACGGGAAGCGTGGCTCATAACCTTATTAAAAATCTCCCAACTGTCTGGACCTAAAAGCGCTTCGTTTTCTTTTGATTTGGTGGCGCCATCTATTTCATCTTTTGATGATACGGCTACTAAATAATAATCTTCGGAGGTACCAAAACCATTTCTATAAATACGGTAGTGTTCTTTAGATTTTTTTGCTACATAAAGGTCTTTTACAGCTTTCATGCCTTCACGTACCTTAGCTGCATTTTCGGGTTTAAAATAGATATAAAACCATTTGCGGTAGTCTTGTCCTTCTTGAGTCATGCTAATGCCTTCGGGCATATAGGTTAAATCTTCTACTAAATGGATGATATAGCTACCGTGTGAATCGTAACATTTATCAAATTCCTGAAACATTTTTTTCCAATCATCGCCCATTTTTTTTGCCATGTCTGTAAATGGGTCTTTGTCTAAATCTGCCATTTTTTCGATAGGGGAAATGTATAAATATTTCAAATCGTTAGTATTTGCAACTGCCCAACTTGTTTCGGGGTTGTGTTGTTTACAGGCATCTGTAAATTCCTTGGCTACTTTTTCGTATTGCATAATCATAGAAGGGTTTACATTGTCTTGATGTACCCAAAACGATTTTTGTGCATGCGATACATTGATGCATAGGCACAAAATAAATGCTAGTAAAAATGTTGTTTTAATTGTTTTCATAATTATATGGTTTGGTTAATAAATAGCTTGTAGTTATTCAGAAGGTATTTCCTCGGCCATTTTAGCTGCTTCTATTTCAGAAATGGCTGTATTTACACCATATGTATCATAATAAGCGTACTCTTTAACAATTTTACCATCAATAAATTGAGCTGTTAGATGAACTGGGATACTAATTTCTTGATTATTAGCTTTTAAAGTACCTTTCCAGTTCCCCCAATAATTCACCCAAGTTTCATCGTCTTTGTCAATTACCATTTCAGAAAACGATCCTTTTTCTTCAAAACCGTATGAGGAAAAATAAGCGAGCATACTATTAAAACTTTCAATTCGCTCATCTGCACTTACTCCTTTTTTGGAATTGGCATACACTTTTGCTGTATCGGCAAAATTAGATTTCCATTTGTCCCAATCCTGGGCTTCGTAAGCTTTAATACCCGATTTTAGGGTTTCAATTTCTGCAGAATCGAAAAAATAGCGTTGTTTTTCTTTTTGACAAGC
Source organism: Mariniflexile sp. HNIBRBA6329 (assembly GCF_043558645.1). Lineage (NCBI taxonomy): Bacteria > Pseudomonadati > Bacteroidota > Flavobacteriia > Flavobacteriales > Flavobacteriaceae > Mariniflexile > Mariniflexile sp. HNIBRBA6329. The sequence continues at coordinate 13,679 of NZ_JBIFXS010000019.1, forward strand.
TGTAATAAAGCATACAGCAAATAATACTAAAAAAAGTTTTTTCATTGGTTTATGGTTTTTAAAGATTAGTAATTCACATTAAACCATAAAAAAAGTAACAAGAAAAAGATATACTTTTTTTGTTGAGAGTAAAGTATGTATAGAGTCTGGGACTCTTAAGGAGAAATCTAATTTACTGAAAAAAAAGTAATTACGTTCGGTTTTTTTTGAATTTTAATTGTTTTCAAAAAAACTAAACATATTGCCACCATAGCTTTTTGAATAGCTAAAGTTGTTTAAATTAGAAAGATCGGTGTGTTTGGAATGTTCTACAATTAGCAAACCATCTTCCAATAATAAATTATTTTGAAAGACTAATTCTGGGATTTTTGAAAATTCCTCGATTGAAAAATTATAAGGAGGATCGGCAAAAATGATGTTTGCCTGTAATGTTGCCTTTTCTAAATAAGTAAAAACATCGCTTTTAATAGTTTGAATGGGCATTTTAAATTCGGAAGCTGTTTTGTTTATAAACTTAATGCAACCAAAATCTTGATCGACACAGGTAATTTGTTCGGTGCCTCTTGATGCAAATTCGTAACTAATATTGCCTGTTCCCGCAAAAAGATCTAACACAATCAATTCATCAAAATAAAAGTTGTTATTTAAAATGTTGAATAGCGACTCCTTAGCCATATCGGTAGTGGGGCGTACGGGTAAGTTTTTGGGTGCTACAATTTTTCTGCTTTTGTAAATTCCTGAAATAATGCGCATTAAAAACTTTTTATTAAAGTGAAATTTGAATGATTGAATTTTGGTGTTTCAACGTATTTAAACGATTCGTTTCTGTTCCCAAAATTAACATTTCGTATGTATTTATAAGCTATGGAGTATAAAGCATCATCTTTTGATACATCACCTACAAAAACCAAGTTGAATGTTTCTGGGTTCAGGTTTAGTTGCTCGGTAGTAAACAATATGTAATAAATGAAATCTTCGGGCGAGTTGTATTCAAACGTGTTGTAAAGTATCAGTTTTGCGTTATCAACTATAATGGTTTCAAATCGGTTTTTACTGATATTTACATATACTTTTGGTGTGCTTGTATTTTTTTCAATATGTAGAATTTCTTCTATTAAAACGGTAGAAATGTGCTTGAATGTAAATGCTCCAAATTGGTCGTAAATAAAGTTGTTGATATTTATGTAGGGTACATATACATTTACGCTATCGTTTATAACAATATCATCATAAGCTATAAAATCGGATACTAGAATTTTGGAATTGAACTTTAAATAATCGGCAATACAATCTTCGTTAAATAAAGATTTGGGTACGAGTGTAGAAAGTTCGTTATCGTGAATGATAGTAATGGCACTATATGAATTTTGGGTAACGTTTTCCGTATTAAAAAGATGTTTTAAAGCATCTAAAACTTCTAAAGGATTTAATTTCTTCTCAAAATCAATTTCCTTTAAGGCGACAATAGTATTAGTATCTCTTTGTAGGATACAAAAAGAAAGTCCACTCAAACTTATTTGAATGGACAATTCTATATTAGTTAGTTTGTTAGAAGTTTTATTCGTTTGAGCCATAAGTTTTTGGCCAGTTTCCATTGGTGTTTACTTCGGTCATAGAACCTACTTTTAAAGCATCTCCATTAACGCCATCAACAGATACAACTTGGTTTTCTTGAATTATCATATCTCTATCTTGATCAAATAAAATAACCTCTTTTTTAACAGATGCCTCAAATACAGGAATATTCAAATCATTTTGTTTTATAAAACCTGCTTGTAATTGAAACTTTTCTCCTTCTTTTCCAACAGGAACATTCATCATGGTTTTATAACGTGTTGAATTTTTAAATAATGAATCTTTTACAGGAACATAACCTAAAGTGTCAACTATTACAATGTCTTTATAAGTTTCAACGCCACCAAAACGTCTTGTAGCTTCAACATCTAAAACTTGCGCATCTCTGCGTTGAATGATGGTGTATTTTCCTGTTTCAACAAATTTCACCAATTCATCAAAATTGTCTGTAAACTTACCATTTACTTGTTTGTATGCTAATTGAGAGTCTCTAATATCTATTAAATTCTTAATTACTTTTGCGTAGCGTCTATTCTTTTCTTGGTTAAATAAAATTGGTGTATAAATAGACATGTAAGTTTGGTAGCCCAAAAACGCAATCAAAGCCCATAGCGCTATTTGTAACACAGGCTTGAATTTAGAAGGTATGTATTTATCAACTAACTTAACCAAGCCAATTGTAAGCAGTATAGCTGCAACAGCAATAAGAATAAATTTCAACATAATCGTTTTTTAATTTAAATAGTTTGTTAAAGGTCTTTCGCAAATCTACAATTTTTTTTTAATCGTAAAAATCTATTATAGGTAAAAATCATTTCTATCTTTGAATAATTTAAAATTTGTAAGTATTAATGACTTCATCCGAATTTTATTCCCTTATAAAACAGCAGTTTCCGTTTCAGCCAACCACAAAACAAAATATTGTTTTACAACAACTATCAGAATTTATATTTAGTAAAGCCCCAAATGCGCTTTATGTGCTAAAAGGTTACGCAGGTACAGGGAAAACTACCATTGTAGGCACCATAGTTAATAATTTATGGAAAGCCAAAAAGAGTTCTGTATTAATGGCTCCAACAGGTAGGGCCGCTAAAGTAATTTCTAATTATTCGGGAAAAGAAGCGTTTACCATCCATAAAAAAATTTATTTTCCTAAAAAAGAAAAGGGTGGAGGCGTCTCATTTGTGTTGCAACCCAACAAACATAAAAACACTATTTTTATAGTAGATGAAGCTTCTATGATACCCGATACCCCAGGAGATTCTAAATTATTTGAAAATGGTTCTCTTTTGGACGATTTACTGCAATATGTATATTCTGGTCATCAATGCAAACTCCTTTTAATAGGTGATACAGCGCAATTACCACCGGTAAAATTAGATTTAAGTCCCGCTTTAGATGAAAATTCTTTGGCTTTAAATTACAACAAAGAAGTTACCCGTATGGAATTGGATGAAGTGGTAAGGCAAGAACAAGACTCTGGAATTCTGGTTAACGCTACCGTACTTCGTGAAGCTTTATCCAACGGTTTTAATGATGCTTTTAAATTTGATTTGGCTCATTATACAGATATTGTTAGATTAATTGATGGCCATGAAATTATGGACGCTATAAACGATTCGTATAGTGCTTTAGGAAATGAGGAAACCGCAATTATTGTCCGAAGTAACAAACGTGCCAATTTATATAACCAACAAATTAGAAATAGAATTCTTTTTAATGAAAGTGAATTATCTTCGGGTGATTATTTAATGGTAGTAAAGAATAATTATTTTTGGATTAAACCAACTACCGAAGCTGGATTTATAGCCAATGGCGATATTATTGAAGTACTTGAAATTTTCAGTATTACAGAACTTTATGGATTTCGCTTTGCGGAAGTTAAAATACGCATGGTAGATTATCCTAAAATGCCACCTTTTGAAACCGTTTTGTTGTTAGATACCATAGAATCTGAAACACCATCATTGTCTTATGAAGATTCAAATAAATTGTATCAAGAAGTGATGAAAGATTTTGAAAGCGAAACCAGTAACTATAAAAAATTCTTAAAAGTAAAAGCAAGCAAACATTTTAATGCGTTGCAGGTTAAGTTTTCGTATGCCATAACCTGTCATAAATCGCAAGGTGGACAATGGAACACCGTTTTTGTAGAGCAGCCTTATTTGCCAAATGGTATTGATAAAGAATATTTACGTTGGCTTTATACTGCGGTTACCAGAGCCAAAGAAAAATTGTATCTTATTGGCTTTAAAGACGAGTTTTTTGAGGAATAGATTTTTCATAAATTTAGAGCATGACATTTGAAACTATTATTAGTATTTGTCTTGCTGTTGGTTTAGCTGCATCCGTTGGTTTTTGGGTATTTTTGCCTATTTAGGCTGTCATATTGGTTTTTGTTATATTTTTTGTAATTTTTAAGTTGCACAAAAAGTTTACATCCCATAAAATAAAAACCACTAATATTTATTCTATTTTTGACACAGAATTTAGAGAAGATGAAAATAATTTCAATGATTCCTGCACGTTATAGCGCATCGCGTTTCCCAGGAAAACTTATGAAAGATTTAGGAGGAAAAACAGTTATTCTTCGTACTTACGAAGCTACTGTAAACACCAATTTGTTTGATGATGTTATAGTAGTAACCGATAGTGACATTATTTATAATGAAATTGTAAATAATGGAGGAAAAGCAATGATGAGTATAAAAGAGCATCAATGTGGAAGTGATAGAATTGCAGAAGCCATTGAGTTTTTAGATATTGATATAGTTATTAACGTACAAGGTGACGAACCATTTACAGATAAAGAATCTTTAGAAAAGTTAATCGCTGTTTTTAAAGACGATCACGATAAAAAGATAGATTTAGCATCGTTGATGGTACATATTACCAATGAAGAGGAAATCAATAATCCCAATACCGTAAAAGTCGTTCTTGATACCTTTGACTTTGCACTTTACTTTTCAAGAAGTCCTATTCCATATCCAAGAGATAAAAATGTACCTGTTAAATATTTTAAACATAAAGGTGTTTATGCCTTTAGAAAAGAAGCTTTGTTAGACTTCTATCGTTTGCCAATGCTAACTTTAGAAGCTTCTGAAAAACTGGAACAATTGCGTTATTTGGAATATGGAAAGCGCATTAAAATGGTAGAAACTTCCACTGAAGGTGTAGAAATAGATACCCCAGAAGATTTGGAACGCGCCAAAAAAATATGGAAATAAATTATAGTAAAATAAAAGTTATAGGCTTTGATGCCGATGATACCCTTTGGGTAAATGAAACCTATTTTCGCGATGCCGAGATTGAGTTTGGTAAACTATTATCAGAATATGAAACCCTAAACAAAATAGACCAAGAGCTTTTTAAAAAGGAAATTGATAATTTGCCTTTATATGGCTATGGCGTAAAAGCTTTTGTGTTGTCTATGGTTGAAAGTGCTTTGGAACAATCCAATCATAATATTTCAACAAAAAGTATCGAAGCTATTTTAAATATAGGTAAAGATATGCTGAACAAACCTGTTGAATTATTGGATGGGGTAGAAGATGTTTTAAAACACTTATCAAAAAAGTACCGATTAATTTTAGCAACTAAAGGCGATTTGCTGGACCAAGAACGTAAACTTGAAAAATCGGGCTTAACAAAGTATTTTCATCACATTGAAGTTTTAAGCGATAAGCAAGAAGCTAATTATTCGAAATTATTGAATCATTTAGATATAAAACCCTCAGAGTTTTTAATGATAGGCAATTCGTTAAAATCGGATGTGCTACCTTTGGTAAATATAAAAGCACATGCCATTCATATCCCTTTTCATACTACTTGGGCACACGAACAAGTTACCGAAAAAGAGACCAATGGCAAAACGTACAGGACTATTAGTAGCTTAAGAGAGCTATTAAAAATATTAAGTTAAAATATCAACCAACTAAACAAGAAAAGTCTAAATAATAGTACTTTTACATCTTGAAAAAGAAAAATATTAATGAGTTATAAAAACTTTCCAATGGTGCCAAGAGTTATTTTTGGCAGAGGTGGTTTCAATCAGTTAAGTGAAATTTTAGCCCCAAAACGCTTAAGTATGAATGCTCCGTTTATTTATATAATAGACGATGTGTTTAAAAATAATTCATGGCTAACTTCTAGAATTCCGCTAGCTTACAGCGATAAAATTATATTTGTTTCTACTAAAGAAGAACCAAAAACATCTCAAGTTGATGACTTGGTTGAAGATATTATCTTAACCACTAAAGAATTGCCTTCTGGAATTATTGGTATTGGAGGTGGATCTGCTTTAGATTTGGCAAAAGCCGTATCTATTATGCTAACCAATGAGGGTGAAGCTAAAGATTATCAAGGTTGGGATTTGGTAAAGCATGCTGCCATCTACCATGTAGGGATTCCAACAATTTCGGGTACAGGGGCAGAGGTTTCCAGAACAACAGTACTTATTGGTCCGGAAAAAAAACTAGGTATTAATTCAGATTTTACGCCTTTTGACCAAGTGATTTTAGATTCTGAACTTACTAAAGATATACCAACAGACCAGTGGTTTTTTACTGGTATGGATTGTTACATTCATTGTATTGAATCGTTAACAGGTACTTACTTAAATGCGTTCAGCCAAACATATGGCAATATGGCATTGGAACTTTGTAAAGAAGTGTTTTTAGAAAATAGCTTAACAGATATAGAATCTCAAGAAAAACTCATGATGGCTTCGTGGCACGGAGGTATGAGTATTGCATATTCCCAAGTAGGCGTTGCACACGCTATGAGTTATCCGTTAGCTTATTTATTGGGAATAAAACATGGGGTTGGTAACTGTATTGTTTTTGACCATTTAGAAGAGTTTTATCCTGAAGGTGTAAAACTTTTTAAAGCGATGAAGAAGAAACATCAAATAGTATTGCCAAAAGGTCTTTGCGCTAATTTAAGAGACGAGGAAATAGATAAAATGATAAGTATTGCTTTAAATTTAGTGCCGCTTTGGGAAAATGCATTGGGTAAAAATTGGAAATCCATAATCACTCCAAAAAAACTAAAGGAACTTTATCTAAAAATGTAATATGCGATGGTTAGCCAAACTTATTTATTTTAAAATATTAGGATGGAAAGTTACTGGCAACACCAACATATCTAAAAACACTGTAAAAAAGGCTGTTATAATTGCCGTGCCCCATACCAGTTGGCACGACTTTTACCTAGCTATTTTATTGCGTTCCGTATTGAACATTAAAGCCAATTTTGTTGGTAAAAAGGAACTCTTCATCTTTCCTTTCGGATATTTTTTTAAAGCTTTAGGAGGCGCTCCCATTAACAGGGCATCTAAAGAAAATAAGGTAGCTGCTATTGCAAAACTTTTTGAAGAAAAGGATGAATTTAGAATAGCTTTGTCTCCTGAAGGCACCAGAAAAAAAGTAAAAGAATGGCGTACAGGGTTTTACTTTATAGCCCAAAAAGCAAACGTTCCCATAATTATGTTTACGCTCGATTTTGAAAATAAGCAAAATAGAATTTCAGAACCGTTTTATCCAACTGAAGACATGGAAGCAGATTTTAAAGTGATGCGTCAATTTTTTGATGGTGTTAAAGGAAAAGTATCTAAATATTCATAGTATGGCATAGAAATTGAATTATATCTATTGTGTTAGAATATGAAACATAAAGTAAACAATCCAATTTGTTCCTAAAAAGAAACATTACTAGCTCACATAAAACAAAAAGCTACTTCCATTTGAAAGTAGCTTTTTTAATACTAATTTAGCCTTATTATTTAACTTCCTCTAAAGCATTATCAATAAGTATTCTTAAATATTGCTTATGTGCTATCGAAGCAATATCTCCAGTAGGTGCTGCCATAGTTCTAATAGTTTTCAAATTATACAAAGCCATAGATTTAGCATTGTTTGAATAGCTAGAACTTTGTTTTCCTGTTAAAATACTAATCAACATATTAGTATACTCTAATTGAAGATTTTGTCTGAACGAATTTACATTTCCATAAATATCAGCTTTAAATATGGCGTTGTTCAAGTCTGTCATAAAAGAGGATAATTTGTATTCATTTCCGTATAATTCTGAATCAGAAATGCGTTGTAAAGTATTATAATGCAAAATATGGTTTAGCACATTTTTTTGATAGGTGAGTACTTGGTTGTGAATTTTTGGATCTTCGGGTGTTTTTGAAAAGTTACTACCCCGGCGTTGCAATGCCAGATAGTTGTATAAATCATTTGGAGCATCAAAGGCATCTGGAGCAAAAACGTATTTGCTTAAAGCAGACATAGCCCTTTTTTGATCTTTAAGGCTAACAGGCGTGTAAGGCTTTGTTCCGCCAATTTGTCCAGCCATGGCTCTATCTACATAAACACCTCCTATAAATCTTGATATTATATTGGCAGCTGTTGCTTTCTGGCCACTTAATAAATAATAAACGCGTCTTAATTCTTGATACGATTCACCATTTTTGATAAACTTATCTTTAATGTTTTTCATTAATTCATCCGACAATTCAATGCGGTCTATTGAATATCTTATTGGATCATTCGATTGGTCAAAAATCATAACACGTGGATCAATAGCTTTTCCTGGAGAACGCATATCATCCGCATCATTGCCAAAAATATGCTCGGGTTTTGTAGATTCGTTTAATAATATTTGTCTATCATTTTCAGTTTCAAATGGAGTATAACCTAGTTGGATTGCCCAAAAATCATAGGGTCCTACGGCAACATTATCATACTGACCTTGTTTATTTCTATCTTTATTAATATTTATTGTCGTATAATCCATAACCGATGCTGTCAAGCATTTACCTTCTATAAAGGCGGCATCGTTTAACTGTTCAGGCGAAAATAACTGACTTCCTTTCATGTTATGGTACAATCCTAAAGTATGTCCAATCTCGTGCATAACCGTAGATGTTAATCCTTCTTTTTGTATCCGTTTCAGTTCCGATTCTGGCGCAGAAAAAGCGATTGCTGAAATTTTTCCAAGCATTATATTTTCATAATTTAATTGACTAATTGAACAATAATTTTGTTCATTATGAGCAGAACTGTAAGGTTCTGAAATAGTATTTAATGATGCTAAATCAAAAACTTTATCATAAAGATTTCTATTAATTATACTTGAGTATTCTAACATGATATCGGCTCCTAAGATCTGTCCAGTTTTTGGATTTACTAGAGATGGGCCATAGCCGCCAAACGCAGGGTCTGGAGATGATGTCCAGCGAAGCACGTTATATTTTATGTCACCCGCATCCCAATCGGCATCATCAGGTTGCACTTTTACAACTAGGGCATTTTTGAATCCTGCTTTTTCAAAAGCAATATTCCACTGTAAAACGGCGTTGGTTATGGTTTCTCGCCATTCAAGTGGTGTAGAGTTTTCTATCCACCAGGTAATAGGTTCAACAGGTTCAGAAATTGCAGCGCTAGGGTCTTTCTTTTTTAAATTCCAACGGTGAATTAAATCTTTATAAGGAATACTATTCGTGGTTGTTTTATCGTCTACTTCTGTTGTAAAATAACCGACTCTTGGGTCGTCGTATCTTGGTTCATAATCGTTTTCAGGCATAGCAATTAAACTATGAAACACTTTAATGCTTACGTTTCTGCCATCAGCAACAGCGTTGGAACCTTTGTTTAAAACAGAAGGCGAGGAGTACACATATTCAACTTCTAAATTGGTATTCTCTTCATAATTTTTAATATCCTGAATTTTGGTTTTTTCCTTGTTTAAACTCCCTAATTTAAAAGATGTAGGAGACTCACCAGGACTAATTGGTTTTTTAATTTGTGTAAAAGTTTCACTTAAAAATAAATCGTCAGCTTTGATTAAATAACGGCCCTCCTTTTTGTCGTGAGCAGCAATAGTAATACTTGCTATGTTACCGTTACTAATATTAGCGTCTTTAGATTTTGAAAGCGGATTTTCCGGATCGAAATAAAATGAAGTGTTTTGCACAATAAACTCAATTTTATCAAAATACTTTTCGATTTTAAAAACATTAGAACCGATGTAGGAGCCTCTAATGATTCTGCCAGCATCCATAACACCATCGGCTATCTGACTGAAATAAATAAACTCTTTATCTATTTGGTTGTCAGAAATAACCATTTGCAACGATCCTGTAATGGTATCTTGGTAAATAGGAAATAAACCGTCAATTTTTTTACTGGATTTTACAAGTTCAGCAATGGTTTTCTCCTTTTTTGCGGGTGGAGCAGGAGCTTCAGTGGTTGCTCCTTTTTTGCTTTTCTTTTTTTTGTTTTGGGCGTCCATACTATTGGTAAATACTAACAGAAATGAAGCTAAAGTGAAGCAAATAAGATTGTTTGCTCTTAGTGTTTTTTGTTTCATAATACGTTATGGAATGTTAACGGGAAGTTATCTTTTTGATTATTTTTAATGAATTAGTCTTGCTAAAAATAATATAAAAGAAATTATTTAATCTAATAATAATGTTAAAACACACAAATACCGAGTGTTAAAAGAGTAGTAAGTTTATAAAATACCAAGGATTTTATCCATCACCCAATTGGCATGAAGTGCTGATTTTCCTGTGGAAGGGTGGATAAAGTTTTCATTTATCAACATATCTCGCATACCTTCAACATGATGTATTTGAATATTTTTTGGGTTTTCAATAAAAAGACTTTCCGCTTTCTGTTTACTTTCTAAGACAATGGAATTTTCATGGAAAATTGAAAACTCGATATGCCCATTGCTTCCATAAATAGTTACTTTATCTAAAGAATCGTGGCAATCAAAATTCCAGCTTCCTGAACCGGTAATGTTGTTTTCGTGTAACCAACATGCGGCTATGGCATCTTTTGCCGTATAGTTGTTTTGTTGGTTTAAGCTGATGCCATGAACTTCTTTTATATCGCCCAATAAAAAATTGAATAAGTCTAAACCGTGGCTCGCCAAATCATCAAAATAACCTGCTGGTGCTATGTTAGCATCGGTACGCCAGTTGTATGTGTCCGATTTGTCTAAATCGCTTGCAGGTTTGCTAAAGTGCCAGTTTATATGTCGAAGTTCGCCAATATAGTTATTGTCTAGCCACTCCTTAATTTTTAAAAACCGAGGTAAAGAGCGTCTGTAATAGGCAACAAATAAAGGAAGCTGTTTTTCTTTAAAAGCATTATAGACTTCTAAACTTTCTGCGTAGTTAGGTGTCATTGGTTTTTCAATGCAGCAAATTTTACCGGATTCGGCTACTTTTAAAGCATAAAATTTATGAGTGTCAGGCGGTGTTGCAATGTAAACAGCATCTACTTCAGTATCATTAATCAAATCATCAGCATTGGTGTAGTATTTTTTAATGTTGTGTCGTTTTGAATAATCTTTTGCTTTTTCTTCGTCACGTCTCATTACCGCTACAAGCTCAAAACCAAGTGTGTTTTTGTATGCAGGTCCGCTTTTAACTTCGGTAACGTTTCCGCATCCAATAATGCCCCATCTCATTAATTTTTTACTACTCATTCTATTTTGATTTAGATAAAAACTCAATTTCAAATTTAGAACAATTTATCTAAATAATTTTTTTTAATAATTAATAAAACCGCTCTTTTAAAAATTTCGTAGGTATTGGATAACAATAAAAATCTTATTAATTATGAAAACTTTAAATTTAATTAAATCCGTAGCCTTTTTGATGTCTCTTTCTATAACACTTGCATCTTGTAGTGATGATAATGATGATAATCAAAAAAATCTATCCACTTATTTGTATGCATCAAATAATTCTAATGGAAACATTACTTTTTATGATGTAACCAACACCAATAGTGTAACTTCAACCACATTGTTAACTACAAGTACCGCTGCCGATGGTATTTATTATGATAAAAATAATGATGTTGCAGTTCAGGCTTCACGTTCTAATTTTAGTTTAGAAGGCTTTTCTAACATCTCTCTTAGTACAGGTGGAACTTCTATTTCTGTTGGGATTTCTGGTAGTGCCGACATGGCTAGCCCTAGAGAACTTGCCGTTAGTGGTGATTTTTATGTAGTAGCTGATAATGCAGATGTAGATGGTGATACCAATACACCTGATGGTAAATTATTTATCTATAGTAAAAGTGGCAATAATTTTACACTTAGAAATGTTATCACTACCGATTTTAAACTATGGGGTATTACTTTTGATGGAAATGATTTATATGCTGTTGTAGATGCAACGAATCAGTTAGCTATATATACAAATTTCTTATCCAATACTACAAATGCAACAGTTTCAGCTTCAAAAAAAATAGCTGTTGAGGGTATCGTTAGAACACATGGTTTAACATACGATGCTATGTCTGACGTGATGGTAATGACCGATATTGCAGCTGCAACAAATGCTCAAGATGATGGAGGTTTTCATATCATTGAAAACTTCACTTCTAAATTTAACAATACAGCAAACGGAGGTACTTTAGCTTTGTCGCAACAAATCCGTGTGGCAGGAAGTGCAACATTATTGGGGAACCCTGTTGATGTTGCCTATGATAGTGCTACAAAAACTGTTTTTATTGCTGAAGCAGGAAATGGCGGCGGACGCATATTAGCGTTTAATAATATTGGTAGTGGAGGTAATTTGGCCCCTGTTATGAATAGTGATTTAGCAGCAGCTTCTTCAGTATTTTTAGCTAAATATTAATTAGTATCATCTTTTTTAGTCCCAAATAAAAAGGCTATCATTTTGATAGCCTTTTTAAATTTATATGAAGAAAAAATTAATTAATCTTCGCTTTCTTCCATGGTATGATATACGTTTTGTACGTCATCATCATCGTCTAATTTTTCTAAAAGTTTTTCAACATCGGCCACTTGCTCATGCGTTAGTTTTTTTGTTACCTGTGGAATACGCTCAAAACCAGAGGATAAAATTTCGATACCTTTTTCTTCTAAAGCAGATTGAATAGCACCAAAACTTTCAAAAGGCGCGTAAATTAAAATACCATCTTCATCGGCAAAAACTTCTTCGGCACCGTAATCTATAAATTCCAATTCAATTTCTTCAGGATCTAAACCTTCAGCATTTATTCTGAAATTACAGGTATGATCGAACATAAATACTACCGAACCTGATGTGCCTAAACTACCATCACATTTATTGAAATAGCTACGTACGTTGGCTACGGTTCTGGTATTGTTATCGGTTGCTGTTTCTACTAAAATGGCAATGCCGTGCGGTGCATAGCCTTCAAAAATAACTTCTTTATAATCGCCTTGACTTTTGTCACTTGCTTTTTTAATGGCACGTTCTACATTGTCTTTAGGCATATTTACAGCCTTGGCATTTTGCATAACGGCTCTTAACCTAGCATTACTTGCTGGGTCTGGACCGCCTTCTTTTACGGCCATTACAATATCTTTTCCAATGCGCGTAAATGCCTTACTCATAGCAGACCAACGCTTCATTTTACGTGCTTTCCTAAATTCAAAAGCTCTTCCCATACTAAAGTTTAAAGTTAAAAGGTTTAAAGTTAAATTTTTTTTAACGACAGCAAAAATAAAAAAATCTATAAATTGATGTTGTTTTAACCAATAATATATTTAATAGACTTTAATTTTTAAAAAGTATTATTCTTCTTCGTCTGGCTCCACAATAGCTTCGATGGCTTTAGCTAATTTAAAGTCTTTTTCGGTAACGCCATTTGCTGAGTGTGTAGATAATGAAATAGTAAGTATATTATAAGTATTGGACCAATCGGGGTGATGGTTTAGGGCTTCGCACTCGAAAGCGATCCTACTCATGGCGCTGAAACAATCTTTGAAATTTCCGAACTCGAATTCTGCGTGTAGGGCATTATCGTAATAGTCCCAATCGGGTAGGCTCAATAATCTTTTTTCAATGTCTTCTGCTGAGAGTTTGTTCATAATAGTGGGTTTATAGGTTGTTTTTTGATTTGTACTAAATTACTAATTTTAAATGATAAATGGTTATATAAGGGAAATAGGTTTGAAAACCTGCAAGGTATGCTAATAGCTTGGTGGCTAACATTTACATTGCAAATAAGCCCGCGTTAGGGGTTGCAGCGGAAAGCCCGCAGTGAGGTACGAACGAGGACTTGTAGCGTAAAACCCGACCCGATAGGGAAACGCCTAAATGCTTTAGGTTTCTAATTTGTTTAGTATGTCTTGACTTGTTAATTGTAAGTTTTTGGGGAGTAGGTTGTATTTGGGAAGGACTGCTAGATAGCGATCGTCGTTGGTGGTGTAAACTTGTTTGTATATAACGTTTTGTAGGCTGAGTGATTTGATGATGTCTTTTATGAATTCGTCGTGGTGGACCAAATCGGTGCTGCCCAGGTGGAAAACGCCCGATTTGTTTCGGTTGATGATGTAGTGTATTTGTTGGGTTAATTTAACGGAAGTGGTAACGTTTATTATTAAGTTTGGAAATACTTCGATGGGAGCTTTTTCGTTGATGTTTTTGATGATTTCTTGTATTCTGGGGGCTTGCGTGCCGAAAACCATAGGGAGCCTTAGTATGGCGACTTGTGCTTTTGGTAAACGCAAGAGCATGTTTTCTATTTTTATTTTAAAATGCCCGTAAATGCTGTTGCTTAGTGTTTTGTCTTCTTCATAGCTTGGGTACTTGCTGTATGCATCGAAAACATTGGCTGAGGATAAAAAGATGATTTTTATTTTTTTTGAAAACACATATTCGGCCACGTGTTTGTGGGCTATGAATTGGGTAGCAAAATCGCCACGAAGTGCCGAAATAATGATGGTTGGTTTTACAATTTCTAGGATTTCGTAAACATCGTCTTCTTCAAAATTATATTGAAAAAAATGATGGTTCTTCTCCCATTGGCTATTACTGGTGCAGTAAGTTCCAAATGTTTTAAAATAGGGGCAGAGTTCCTTGTAAATGGCGTTTCCCAAAAATCCGCTGGCTCCTAAAATTAAGATACGATGTTTACTTTCTTTCCCCTGCTTTTTCATTAACCTCCTTATGTGGTTTTACACCTTGTAAAACGGTAATTTTACAACCGTTGCAGGAATGGCATTTTTACGTATTTGAATGTGAATTTTACTTCCAACTTCAGAAAACAAGGTAGGTACATATCCTAAACCAATACCTTTGTTCATACTTGGCGACATGGTGCCGGAAGTTACTTCTCCAATTTTGTTTCCGTTAGCATCTACGATATTATACCCATGACGTGGAATTCCGCGTTCGTCTAGCTCAAAAGCTACTAATTTACGTTTTGGACCTTGTTCCTTTTCCTTTTTTAAAGCTTCGGAATTTGTAAAGTCTTTTGTGAATTTTGTTATCCAACCCAAACCAGCTTCGATAGGCGATGTGGTATCATCTATATCATTTCCGTAAAGGCAATAACCCATTTCTAAACGAAGTGTGTCTCGAGCTGCTAAGCCAATGGGTTTGATGCCATAGGATGCACCTGCTTCAAATACTTTGTCCCAAATTTGTTTTACTTCGGAATTCTTGCAATAAATTTCAAAACCGCCACTACCGGTATAACCTGTTGCCGATATAATAACATGTTCGATCCCAGCAAAATCGCCAACTATAAAATTATAGAATGAAATAGCAGAAAGATCATGGCTTGTTAAACTTTGCATAGCTTCAACTGCTTTTGGGCCTTGAATGGCGAGCAAGGAATAATCATCACTTAAATCGCGCATGGTTGCTCCAACATCATTTTTAGACGCAATCCAGTTCCAATCTTTTTCAATGTTGCTGGCATTTACGACTAGCAAATAGGTGTTTTCTTTTACTCGGTACACAATTAAATCGTCTACAATACCACCATCATCATTAGGTAAACAACTGTATTGTGCTTTTCCAATTGTTAATTTTGAAGCATCGTTACTAGTAACGTTTTGAATTAATGCCAGCGCATGTTCGCCTTCAATTAAAAACTCGCCCATGTGTGATACGTCAAAAACTCCCACACCATTTCTAACGGTTTCGTGTTCTGCGTTCACACCTTCGTATTGAACAGGCATATTAAATCCTGCAAAAGGCACCATTTTAGCACCAAGTGCTTCGTGAGTTTTTGTTAAGACTGTATCTTTCATTTGAAATATATTTTTTGTTTTTCCTGTAAGGAACAAGTAACATTATTTTTAACGAAAGCAAATGTATTGAAATTTTATGGAAGGTGGTTTTGGGTGAAAGTTAAAAATGTGGTTGGTGAATTTAGGAAGTTGAGTTAACGCATGAATAAGTTCAGTTTTAATGAACTTTATTAGTTGCAAATCTATGGCAATAGATTGATTTTATAAAAAAAGAAATAATATCTAATCAATTGGAAACCATCTTCAAACCAATAATAGAGGCAATAAGTGTGGTAATAAAGAAAATCCTCCAAAAACTGGTAGGCTCTTTAAAAACGAAAATACCGAGCAATACGGTTCCAACGGCTCCAATGCCTGTCCAAACCGCATAAGCTGTCCCAATAGGAAGTTGGTTAGTTGCTTTTATTAGCAATGCCATACTTAATATTAAAAAACCCAAAAAGCCTGCATACCAATAGATAGACTCGTTTCCAATGGTTTCTTTAGCTTTACCTAAACAAAAAGCAAATGCGACTTCCGATAATCCAGCAATAATTAAGATGAACCAATTCATAAAGTTTTAAATAAAACAAAAATTACTTTTTCAATAAAAAAGCTTTTAAATCATCATAATTTGAAATGACAACTGATACTTTTTCTTTTCCCATAACAGATTGAATTTGTGATGGTAAAGATTGTTTCACTTGAATAACTTCTTCAACAACATCTAAAAACTTAGTTGGGTGTGCTGTTTCTAAAAATACACAATGTGCGTTTGGGTTTTCTTTTAAATAATCTTTGCAGCCTAAATAACCAACAGCACCATGTGGGTCGGCTACGTAATTGTAATCATTGAACATTTCTAACATAGCAACTTTGGTTTCTTCATCAGAATAACTGTAGGACGTAAGGTTTGTTTTTAAAGTATCAAAATTGTTTTTGTAGATTTCTTGAATACGGATGAAGTTACTCGGTGCGCCAACATCCATGGCATTACTAATGGTTTGTACCGATGGTTTTGGTTCGTACAATTGCGATATTAAATATCGTGTCACAACGTTATTAGCGTTGTTAGATGCAACAAAATGTTTGATGGGCAATCCTAATTGTTGAGCCATCATACCCGCGCATATATTCCCAAAATTACCACTTGGTACCGAAAATACAATGTCTTTATATTGCTTATGCAATTGCTTATAAGCGAACATAAAATAGAATAATTGTGGCAACCAACGTGCAACGTTTATAGAGTTTGCAGAGGTTAACTGCATTTGGTTTGTAAGTGCTTCGTCTAAAAAGGCGGTTTTTACCATGGCTTGACAATCGTCAAACGTTCCATTAACTTCCAGAGCTTTTATATTTTGACCAAGTGTTGTTAATTGCATTTCTTGTATATCACTTACTTTACCACTAGGATAAAGAATCACTACATTCACACCTTTTACACCTAAAAAGCCATTAGCAACGGCACCACCAGTATCGCCCGAAGTTGCTACCAAAACAGTTACTTCCCTGTCGTTATTTTGGTTGAAATAGCCCAAACAACGCGCCATAAAACGAGCTCCAACATCTTTAAATGCCATGGTTGGACCATGAAACAATTCCAAAGTAGAAATGTTTCCGTTTAATTTAACCACAGGAAAATCGAAAGACAAGGTTTCTTCAACAATGGTTTTTAATATGTCCTCTGGAATTTCAGGTGACACAAATTGTTTAATAGCTTCAAAGGCAATTTCAGAATGCGATAAATTATCAATATTATCAAAAAACGCTTTAGGAAGCGGTGTGATGCTTTTAGGGAAATACAAGCCTTTGTCAGGAGCAATTCCTTTTATGACAGCATTTTTAAATGTTGAATTTGGCGCTTTATGGTTTAGTGAGTAGTAGTTCATGGTTGTTAATATTGACCGAAGTCGGAAGTTTTATTTACGTTTTTTAATCAAATTTCCTTTACTAATTTATATTTTTTCGAAATGCACTCATCATATTCATTAAATGAAAAGCTTCATTATATAATTCTGTAAATTTTGTATCAGTAATATAGTTTCTTCTTTTTGCTTTAAATAAACAGGTTACAACTTCTGCCAAGGAGCGCATAGAATATCCTATAAATTTTTTTTGTTCTAAATTAGACTGTCCAATTGAACCTTCCGAAATATTTAGAGCAATAGAATCTGATGCTCTGCATATTTGCGAAGATATATTGAACTTTTCTCTGTCAGGAAATGACATGGATACTTGGTCTATAACTTCGCCAAAATCCATGGCTTTTTGCCAAATAACAGGTTTTTCAAATTTGAATTTATCCATTTTATACTTTTACGAATTAATCTTCGGTCTTCCGTCTACCGTCATCTGCCATCAGTCTTTCGTCTTCAAAGAATCTTAACCCCATCAGTGTTAATTTTAGTAATGTGTATATCAAAATCAATATTGGTTTTTGAATATGCATTTCTCATGCTATCTGCTACTTTTTTAGCAGTTTCAATACCTTTATTTAAAGTAAAAATTGAAGGTCCAGATCCTGAAATTCCGGCACCTAAAGCACCTGCATTTAAAGCTGCTGTTTTCACTTCGTTATAATGTGGAATCAGCTGACTTCTATAAGGCTCTACAATAACATCGTGCAATGATTTTTGGATCAAACCATAATCGCTTGTATGCAATGCATGTATTAAACTCCCAAAATTAGCCCACTGGGTAATCGCATTACTTAGCGAAACTTCTTTAGGAAGAATGGCCCTAGCTTCCGATGTTTTTACTTCAATTTGAGGATGGATGATGGTTGCATACAAATCTTCTGGTGCCGGAATTTCCAATATTTCCAACGGCGAAATACTTTTTACCAATGTAAATCCTCCAAAAAGGGCAGGAGCTAAATTATCAGCGTGTTCACATTTACTCGCCAAGGCTTCACCTTTTATAGCGAATTCCGTTAGTTGGGTTTTGTTGTAAGGTCTTCCTAAAAGCTCGTTCATACCAAAAACGCTACCAACCGCACTGGCTGCGCTACTACCAATACCACTTCCTGGTTTTATTTTTTTGTTGATTTCAATTTCAAATCCACAATCGGGTTTGGCAGCTTCGTACATGGCTAATGCCGAAACACCTGCAACATTCAGTTCTGCTTCATAAGGCAAATCGAACCCTCCTTCAACTTTGGTAATGTAAATTCCCTTTTTGTCAATTTTTCGAATCACCATTTCATCACCAACACTGTCTAAGCAAAAGCCCAATACATCAAAACCACAGGCTACATTGGCTACAGTTGCTGGGGAAAATATTTTTATTTCGTTCATTTTTTTTAGTCAATAGGCATTAGCCATTAGTCAATTTTTTAATCGTTACCAACTCTAATAATATCTGCAAATAAGCCAGAAGCTGTTACTTCGGCACCAGCACCAGCACCTTTAATAATCATAGGCTGTTCTGGGTAGCGCTGTGTGTAAAACATCACGATATTATCTTTTCCTTTTAGATTGTAAAATGGGTGATCGCTTGGTATTTCCTGCAACCCTACACTTGCTTTTCCATTATTGAATTGGGCTACATATTTTAATTGACAACCTTTCGCTTTCGCGGAAGCATATAAGGCTTGGTAATGCGCTTCATCTTTGATTAAAGTTTGGTAAAAATCGTCAACCGAACCGCTTTCCATGCCGGAATCTGATAAGAAAGGTGTGTTTTCAATATCTTCTAAATTCATCTCAACACCGCTTTCTCTAGCAAGAATTAATATTTTTCTGGCTACATCAACTCCGCTTAAATCAATTCTTGGATCTGGTTCGGTATAGCCTTCAGCGGCAGCTTGTTTTACTACATCGTAAAACTTCGTAGTATCATTAAAATTATTGAACACAAAGTTTAAACTTCCTGATAAAACCGCATGAATGGAAGTGATTTTATCACCAGAAGCAATTAAGTTGTTTAATGTGTCAATAATAGGTAAACCTGCGCCCACATTGGTTTCAAATAAAAATGGCGCATTGTATTTTAATGATAAACGCTTTAATAATTTATAATTTTCGTAATCGCTAGAACATGCAATTTTATTACATGCCACCACACCGATGCTTTGACGCAAATATTGAGCGTATAAGTTTGCTACTTCACTGTTAGCGGTTACGTCAACAAAAATGCTGTTGCGTAAATTAAGTGCTTTTGTGTTTTCAAAAAAGCCTTCTAAAGTGGCTTTTTCGCCATTCTCTAACTGCTCTTTCCAATTACTTAAATCGATGCCTTCTTCATTAAAAATCATCTTTCTAGAGTTCGATAATCCAGCAACTCTTAAATTGATTTTAAGATTTTCTTTTAAGTATTTACGTTGTTGCTTTATTTGCTCAACTAATTTTTCGCCAACATTCCCAACGCCAGTAATAAACACGTTTAACTGTTTTGTTTTGCTTTCAAAAAACTGTTCGTGCAACGTGTTTAAAGCTTTTTTAACATCGCTTTGTAAAATAACCGCAGAAATATTTTTCTCTGAAGCACCTTGAGCAATGGCTCTAATATTAATATTGTTTTTACCTAAAGCACTAAACATTTTACCGCTAATACCTTGGTGGTTTTTCATATTATCACCAACTAAAGCAATAATGGAAAGGTCTTTTTCAACAATAATAGGGTCTATTTTATGTAATGCAATTTCATTATCAAAAGCAGCATCAATAGTCGTTTTTGCAACTTCAGCATCATTTTCATCAATTCCTAAGCAAATAGAATGTTCTGAAGATGCTTGGGTAATTAAAATAACATTGATTTTTTCTTGTGATAGTGTTTCAAACAAACGTTTTGAAAACCCAGGAATACCAATCATGCCACTTCCTTGAAGTGTTAACAAGGCAATATTCCCAATATTGCTAATACCTTTTACGGGAGATGTTGAAATGGTTTCATCATTCGAAATAATGGTTCCAACAGCCTCAGGTTCCAGGGTGTTTTTAATATGGATAGGAATGTTTAAATCTAAAACTGGTTGTACCGTTGGTGGATATAAAACCTTAGCACCAAAATGCGATAATTCCATAGCTTCTTGGTACGAAATTTTATCGATAGGGTAGGCCTGTTTTACCAATTTTGGGTTGGTAGTAAACATACCGCTAACATCGGTCCAGATTTCTAATTGCTCAACTTTTAAAGCTGCTGCAACAATAGCCGCCGTAAAATCGGAACCTCCACGACCTAAAGTTGTTTGTTCTCCTATTTTGGATTTTGAAATAAATCCAGGAAGAATGGTTATTTTTTGAGAAGCGGAATTAAAATACGCTTGTATATTTTTGTTGGTAATGGTATAATCTACTTCTGCTTTGGTAAAGTTAGAGTTAGTCACAACTATTTCTTGTGAATTTTTACTTTCTGCTGAAATACCACGATTTTTCATGGTTTCTGCTATGATATATGATGAAAGCAATTCACCAAAACTCACCAATTTATCAGATGTTTTAGGCGATAATTCGTTTATTAAATAAATACCGTCCAATAAACTTTTAAGATCGTTTAGCTTTTCATCAACAAACTGAATGATGGGCGTACTTTTATCTAAATTCAATTCATTCACAATATTAAAATGAATGTCTTTTATTAAATTAAAAGTATCAATATATGTGGTGTCTTTATTTTGAGCTTGTTTTCCTGCTAGAAGTAGCTTATCCGTAATGCCGCCAACTGCCGATACGACACATACTACTTTATCATTTTTAGAATAATTCTCTAATATGTTTATAACGCTATTTATGTTTTTTGACGAACCTACAGAAGTTCCTCCAAATTTTAAAACTTTCATTTTCTAATGAATTGATGATTTAAATAAAATATTAATGATGTTGTGATAATAAAAATCACAAAGATAGCCCGAAGAATATATAATTAGCAACCCCAAAGGGTTGTAATAATTGTAGTTGTTCCAAAAATAAAAGAAGTTCCTTTTGAAAAAAAGGAAAGCGTAGTGCTAGTATTTTGGTTTAAACGATTCATTCTATTTAGATATAATAGAATCCAAAAGTATTACATTTAAACGTATAAAAAAACAAAAAAGTTTTTTTTGCGGTATTCTTATATTCATCCAAGTTTCGTTTAAGAAAAACAGCTATTTAAAAGTAGAATTATAAAATCTACAATATAATTAACCATTCCTTTTTCTATGAATACTACAATTTATAAATCAAAAAAGCATCTTAACTATAAAAATGGTCTAAGCCTGTGCAATATTTAGTTAAAAACATCGTTAAAAAACATATTTATACGATTAAATGTAAATTGTATAGAAAATTTCATATATTTACAACGTTAATTCATTAAAAACCTTCAAGATGACACCCCAAATGCTCTCAAAAATAAATTTAACATTTATATGTATACTGTATGTTGCAGTTGCTCATGCACAAATAACTTCAAAAACAACTAACGAAAAATCTGAAACAGTTAAAAACGACCTACTAGATGTTTTTGGTAGTGCAGGTTTAAACAATGCTACCAATGAAATTGATATGGCAGGTGAAGTTTCAAATGATACACAAGTATTGGAAACAGGTTTTGTTTATAGTACCTCTGAAAATTTGCCTACGGTTTTAGATACAAAAATTGCCATAAAAACTGAAAAAGCTACATTTAGTAATACCTTAACAAATTTACTTCCAAACACCATATATTACATTAGACCTTATGCTATTACTGTTAACGGAACAACCTATGGAAGTCTAAGTACAATTGATACCAGTACCCAATCTAGCATTGATGTTAATTCAAAAACCCGATTAAAAACCTACCCCAATCCATCAACAAGTTTTATTAGTCTTTCAGGTTTGATGGAAACTAAAAATTATATTATTTACAACATGGCAGGTAAACAGTTAGCCAAAGGAAATATATCCTACAATAATAAAATTGATGTGCGATTTTTAGAAAATGGTATGTATCTTTTAAAATTAGATGACTTTGAAATTATAAGATTTATAAAAGAATAACAACTTTAATTAAAAACTTATTGAAAAATCCTTGGCTAATTATAGTTGAGGATTTTTTCATAATATCAAGTTCCAGTTTGATTTAAAATATAAAAATGCGTAATATTAGTGTTGATTTGAAACATTTATAATTCATGAAAATATTCTCTAAAGAACAAATTTACGAAGGGGATAAACTTACCGTAGAACGCCAAAACATTACATCAACAGATTTAATGGAGCGTGCTGGAGCCCAAATTTTTAATTGGATGCACATGCGTTTACAAGGTGCACAAGTGCCTATTCATATATTTTGCGGTATTGGAAATAATGGAGGAGATGGTTTGGTTTTGGCAAGGCATTTAATATTAGATGGCTATAATATCAAAACCTATGTAGTTAATTGCAGTGATAAGCGTTCGAAGGATTTTTTAGTTAATTACGACCGTATTAAAAATGTTACTAAAAAATGGCCAACACTTTTAAGTTGTATAGAAGATTTTCCTGAAATAAATCCTGAAGATATTATTGTAGATGCCATTTTCGGAATAGGTCTAAATAGGCCTGTTGATGCCTGGGTGAAAGATTTGTTTGTTCATTTTAGAAAATCGAAAGCTTTTACATTATCCATCGATATTCCATCAGGTTTAAGTACCGATAAAGTTCCTGTTGATGAAAACGCTGTGGTTTGGGCTGGTTTTACCTTAAGCTTTGTAACACCTAAATTGGTATTCTTTCTTCCTGAAACAGCAAAATATACCGTGCAATGGGAAGTGCTGGATATTGGTTTTGATCCTGATTATTTGTTTACAACTACTACAGGAAATGAACTCATTGGTAAGCATGAAGTACTGCCAATATATATGCCCAGAGATAAATTTTCGCATAAAGGACACTTTGGACATGCTTTAATTATTGGCGGAAGTTATGGAAAAATTGGTGCCGTTACCTTGGCGAGTAGAGCTGCTTTAGCATCGGGAGTTGGTTTGGTTTCGGCTTTTGTTCCAAAGTGCGGCTACATGCCTTTGCAAGCATCATTTCCCGAAGCTATGGTAATTACAGATGCCGATGAAACTATTATAACTAAAATTGATTTCAATATAACGCCTACTGTTATTGGTTTTGGAGTAGGTATAGGAACTGATACCAAAACCATTGGTGCTTTTGAAGATTTTTTAAAACAAAACAAAACACCATTGGTTATTGATGCCGATGGTATAAATATACTGGCAGAAAAAAAAACGTTATTAAAATTATTACCTGAACAAACGGTTTTAACACCACATCCTAAAGAATTAGAACGCTTAATAGGAAAATGGAAAGACGATTTTGATAAACTTGAAAAAACAAAAGCCTTTTCAAACAAATACAACATCATTATAGTTATTAAAGGTGCTAACACCATAACGGTTTTTGAAAACAAACTTTATGTTAATACCACAGGAAATCCTGGTTTGGCAACGGCTGGAAGTGGTGATGTATTAACAGGTATTATTACGGGTTTAATTTCGCAAGGCTACAATCCATTATTTGCAAGTATTTTTGGGGTTTATCTACATGGAAAATCGGCAGACATTGCTGTTGAAGATTATGGATACCAAAGTTTAATTGCAAGCCATGTTATTGATTATTTAGGTGAAGCTTATAAAGATTTATTCAAACAACCTGAACAACCACAAATAGAAGAAGCAGAATCTACCAAATAGACATAAAAAAACCGCAAAAACAATATTAAAAGTTATTTGCGGCGTTTTAATTCTTATTAAATCAAGGATTCTTTTCCTAAATATTTAATGACTTAAACAATTCAGTTAAACTAGAATCTGATGGTCTTGGTGCATCTGGTGTTACAACGTTACCATTCGGGTCTATTAAAATAAATCTAGGAATGCCTTTTATTTTATAATCCAACACAAATTGAGATTGCCAACCATTAGGGGCAAAAAGTTGAATGCCTCCAAGTTGTTTGTCTGCTATAAAACTTTTCCAATCCTCACGGGCTTTGTCCCAAGAACCACCGTGGCTTCTATCATCGTCTATAGATAAGCTTACAAATTGAATGTTTTTCCCATGGTATTGTTTTTCTAATGCTTTTAAAGATGGTATTTCAGCTTTACAGGGGCCGCACCAAGTTGCCCAAACATCAACATATACATATTTTCCCTTTAAATCGGATAAAGATGTTTTTCCGCCTTTGTAATTTTCATAATTTTCAAATACTGGAGAAGGACTTCCTTTTGCTAATTCTGTTTTTAACGCAATAGATTCCGCTAAATAACCTTTGTAGTAGTTTAGCATTGGATCCATGTTTTTGGAAAGATTGTTCATGATTAAAGTATCAATATCCTTATTGGCTTCATAAAATTCAGTTAGCGTTAATTTAATTTCGTTAAACTTAGCATCTAATGCATCCATATCTAAATTGCTCAAAGCATCCATATCAAATAGTTGCTCTTGCATCATGTTGTTTTTAGCTAAAAAATTACTGTGTTCTGCACCAATACCTGTGTATTTTACGGTCTCATCAAACTCTTTCGTATCTAAAGTAACTTTAATATCGAAACCGTTTTTTAGGAAAATGGCGGTAGATTCGTTGCCATCAAAAAAATTATAAACGCCAGTTTCTACTTTCAAGGTATCACTAAAAGTACCATCGGGGTTCACTTTAATGGTTTTAGAATATGTGCGAGTTCTTACCACCACCGAATCACTACTTTTATCGGTAATTTTTCCCGATAAGGTAACGTAATCTTTAGGTTCTTGTTTGCATGCAATTATGGCAATGGCTGCAGATAATAAAAGTAGTTTTTTCATGTATTGTTTTAATTTTTTCAATCTCAAAAATAGATATTTAATGTCTTTCTAGACTTAATTTTGTTTAATATTAACATTTATGAATCCGTTTTTATAAGAAACAATTTCTGGAGTAATGTTTAAAATATATGATTCCTTTTGAATTTGAGTAACTCTTTTTGGTGCCTATCTCCATGTGAATCTACAAATATTGCAGTTAAGAATTACGGATACCAATGCTGGATTGCAAGCCATGGTAGTGGTTTTCTATAAATGTCTTATTTTGATTTGTTTATAGAACCAAAACCATTAGAAGATAAGAAAAAAAGTCCATAAAAAACTGTCAAAAACAGTTTTTTAATTGATCAACTTGTCCCGTCCTGAAATAGCGATACACTAAAACCTTAGTGTAATGAAAACACCAGAAAACAGTGGGTATGTAAAGC